>DATLLB010000608.1:0-17660 GCA_035538075.1 Enhygromyxa sp. | reverse complement strand
TGGTCACGCTGCCGAAGATCTCGGTGCCCGAGCAGGTGTCGACGCTGGTGCGGCTGTTCGAGGCGCTCGAGCGTCGGCTCGGCCTGGCCGAGGGCACGCTCAAGCTCGAGCTGATGATCGAGCTCGCGCATGCGCTGTTCGACGAGCACGGCACGCTGGTGCTCCCGCAGCTGCTGCGCGCCTCCGAGGGTCGCTGCAAGGCCGCGCACTTCGGCACCTACGACTTCACCGCCAGCTTCGGCGTGACCGCGGCCCACCAGCGCATGGATCATCCGGGCTGCGACTTCGCGCTCGACCTGATGAAGGCCGCGTTCACCGAGACCGGCGTGTGGCTGTCCGATGGCGCCACCAATGTGATGCCGGTGCCGATCCACCGCGCGCCGCCAGGCACCTCGCTCACGCTCGAGCAGTCGCGCGCCAACCTCGAGGCCGTGCACGGGGCCTGGCGGCTGGCCCATCGGCACAACCGGCGCTCGCTGATCCGCGGCTATTACCAGGGCTGGGATCTGCATCCCGCTCAGCTGCCGGTCCGCTACGCCGCGTGCTACGGGTTCTTCCTCGAGGGCTTCGACGCCGCCGCCCGACGCCTGCGCAACTTCGTCGAGCAGGCCGCCAAGGCCACGCTGGTCGGCGAGGTGTTCGACGACGCCGCGACCGGGCAAGGGCTGCTCAACTACTTCCTGCGCGCGCTGGCCTGCGGCGCGGTGTCGCTCGACGAGCTCGCGGTCACGGGGTTGACCGAGGAAGAGCTGCGCACGCGCTCGTTCCTGACGATCTTGGCGGGACGGCGCGGCACCTGACGCCGTCGCGCGATCACTCCGACGCGTCGACCTCGACGCCCTCTTTCACCGCATCCGAGGGGTGAATCACGACCTGCTCGCCCTGCTCGAGCCCGGCGACGACCTCGACCTCGAGACCCTCGCGCCGTCCGACCTCGATCGTCCGCAGCGTTGCGACCCCGCTCTCGACCACCCACACGGCCCAGCGGTGCTCCGCCCGAAACAAGGCCGAGACGGGGATCTTGAGCACGTCGTGGCCCTCCCACACGACGATCCCGACCTCGACTCGAAAGCCGTCGCCGAGCGACTTCATCTGCGGATTGTCGCTGGCGTCGCTGCGGCTGCCGAGATCGATGATCACGTTGACACGCTGCTCCTCGACCCCGAGCGCGGACACCTTGGTGAACGCTGATGGTTCGACCATGCGAACGCGACCGTTGAGCGGCAGGTCGCCGCCCCACTGGCGGACCTCGACCGGGGCGCCCGGCTCGATCTGGATCGCGTCGGAGGTCAGCACGTCGACGACCAGCTCGAGCGCGTGGGGATCGGCCACCTCGATCAGCGGCGTGCCCGGTTGGACCACGCCTTCTTGGTTCTGCAGCACCCGCAAGACTGCGCCGGTGATCGGCGAGCGAACCTCGACGACATCGTGGCGGGGCTCGGCGGGATCATCCGCGCTCGGGTCGGTCGCGGGTTGCGACTTGGGCTTGGGCTGCTCGGCCGTGTTCATCCGCGCGAGCGCAGCCTTGGCGACCTCGACCTCGTATTGAGCCACGCGCACGCCGAAGCGGGCCGACTCGAGATCCTGCGCGCGGGTGCTGACCTCGAGTTCGGCGAGATCGAGCGCCCGCTGCGAGGTCGAGCCCTTGTCGACCAGCTTGGCGGTGCGATCGCGTTCGTTCTGGGCGAACTCGAATGCAACCTTGGCTCGACCGACCGCGGCGTTGGCCTGGCGCTTGGACGCCTGGGCCGCGAGCAGGCGGGCTTCGGTCTCGGCCCGGCTTCGGGCGTCGAGCAGCGGTGGGGCGATCGGCTCGATGGTCGCGAGCAGCGTGCCGACCTCGACCGCATCGCCAGGGTGCAGGGTGATCCGACCCATGGTTCCACCGAGCGGAGAAGACACGACGTAGCGATCGATCACTCGGGTCTTGCCGTCTTCGTCGACGGTCACGCGCAGGTCACCGCGCTCGACCGCGGCGATCTCGACCGGCACCGGCTTGGGCATGAACGCGACCACGGTCGCGCTGACCAGGCCGGCGACGACCAGCAGCGCGATCAACCACTTGATCAGCTTGACGGCGCGAGCGGCCTTGGAGGTGGGCTTGCGAGCAGTCGACATCGAATCACTCCCGGGTCTTGAGCACGGCCACCAGATCGAGGTTGTTGATGCGCCGCCGCACGAGCAGCGCCGTGGCGACACCGGCGATGATCACCACCAGCGCCGCCATGGCGTAGGTCGAGGGCTGGATGATCAGCGGAAACTGGTAGAGGTCGCTATCGACCCCAGCCATCGCCGCGTACGCGAGGTACCAGCCGATCGCCCAGCCGATCGGGATCGCGGCCAGCAGCAGGATCGCGAACTCGCCGAGCAAGATGGTCGAGACCTCGGCCTTGGAGAAGCCGATCACCCGCAAGCTGGCCAGCTCGCGGCTGCGCTCCGACAAGGTGATCCGCGCGCTGTTGTAGACCACACCGACCGCGATCACCGACGCGAAGATCAGCAAGATCGATCGCGCGGTCATCTGGATCTGCTTGGAGGTCTCCTCAAACGCCTCGAGCGCGCCTTCGAGCCGGTTGACGCCCGCGATCGCCGGGGTTCGGCGCAGCTGCTGGTAGAGCGCGTCGAGCTGCTCGGGGTCGACCGAAAGCCACGCGCCCGAGACCTTGGTGCCCTCACGCATCATGCGATTGAGCGCGCGGCGATCCATGTAGGCCGACACGCCGACGAGCTCGTCGACCGTCGCGGCGACGACCAGCGTGCGGACCGGACGATCGCCCTCGAGCACCTCGACGTCGATCGGGTCGCCGACACGCACATCGAGCTTCTCGGCCAGGTTGCTGGTCAACAGCACGCCCGCTTCGGGGATCGGCTGAGCGTTCAGATCCTCGTCGAGCAGCTGACGCAGGCTCGAGTCGGGCTCGAGGCCCTGGATGCCGACCTGCCAGGTGCGCGAGCCGGACCGCAAGCGGACCGGCACCGCACGGAAGGGCTCGGCGACCATGACCCCGGGGAGGTGCTCGAGCTCGCGGACCGCTCGCTCGTCGAGCGGCTGGTTGAAGTCGACCTGCAGATCGTAGCGCTGGGCCAGCCCGAACTGCACGTACACCAGGTAGTCGAGCGAGTCCTTCGAGAAGTTGCCGACGACCAGGATCGCCACTGCCATCGAGATGCCCAGCGAGGTCATCACCGCGCGCAGCGGTCGTTGGGCGAGGTTGCGGACGACCATGCGCCCCGCCGGACCGAACAGCAGGATCAGCTTGAGCCGATCAATCAGGCTGCGGCCGTGCTGCGAGGGTGCCGGCGGTCGCATGGCCTCGGCCGGCGGCAGCTTGACGGCCTTGCGGACCGCGTTGGCGGCTCCGATCCCCCCGGCGAGCAGCCCGACCAGCACCGCGCCGATCAGCAGCGAGGGCTCGAGCCGAAACTCGATCACCGGGAACGCGAAGAACATCAGGTACATGTTGGACATCGCGCGGCCCAGCCAGCCGCCGATTGCGATGCCGAGCGCGGCGCCGAGCAGGACGATCAGCGCGACGATCTTGGCGTAGTGCAGCGCGATCGTGAAGTTGCCGTAGCCGACCGCCTTGAGCGCGGCGATCTGCTCGCGCTGCGTGCTGATCAGCCGAGTCAGCACGACGTTGAGTAGGAAGGCCGCGACGCCCAGGAAGATCGCCGGCACGATCACGCCCTGGCTGCGCAGCTGATCGATCTCCATCGAGGTCAGGCGATTCGACATCTGCATGTCGCGGCCGACGCTGTCGATCCCGCCCCAGGGCGCGAGCAAGAGGTCGAGGCGCTGGCGAAACGCCCGCTCGTCGGCTCCGGGCACGAGATCGACGACGACGTCGTCGAACGACCCCTGCATGTCGTAGGCGGCGGCCAGCATCGAGCGGTCGGCCCACAGCAGACCAAAGCGAGCAGGATCCGGGAATGCCCCACCGGGCGGCAGCACGTAGATGTACTCGGGCGAGAGCACCAAGCCGACGATCTCGAGCTGCTGGTAACGACCGTTGATCAGCGCCGCGATCGAGTCACCGGGCTCGAGGCCGTGGGCGATCGCGAAGCTCTCGAGCGCCGCGACCTCGTCGTCGGCATCGGGCAGCGGCAACCGACCCTTGCGTAGCACCAGCCGGTTGAGTCCTTCGTCGGGATTGGGACTGAGCGAGATCAGCCGGCCGGTGATCGGCTCGCCGTAGCCCTCGACCCCGAGGGTCAGCTCCTCGACCAGCCGGGTCTCGACCCGCGCGACCCCAGGCAGCGCCGCGACCGACTGGGCCAGGCTCTCGGGCGCTCGGACCAGCCGCGCGAACACGTCGGCGAAGTGGTTGTGCTCGTAGTATCGCCGCATCGAGCGGTCGAGCGCCTGGAGGTTGGAGATCATCGCGACGAACGCCGCGATCCCGCAGGCGAGCACCAAGACGATCGCGATGATCTGCCCACGCATGTGGACCAGCTCGCGCACCGCCTTGCGGTCGAGTGCCCGCGAGATCAATCGAATCACCACGCCAACTCACCCGGCGAGAGCTTGGTCGCGTTGCGCTCGATCCGGATGACCCGGCCGTCGGCGAGCGAGACCACGCGATCGGCCATCTTCGCGATCGCTGCGTTGTGGGTGATGACCGCGGTGGTGGTGCCGAGCTCGGCGTTGACCTTGGCGATCACCTCGAGCACCAGCTTGCCAGTGGTGTAGTCGAGCGCGCCGGTCGGCTCGTCGCACAGCAGCACGTCGGGCTGCTTGGCGATCGCACGGGCGATCGCCACTCGTTGCTGCTCGCCGCCGCTCATCTGCGCCGGAAAGTGATCCGCTCGCTCGCGCAGCCCGACCATCGCCAGCGCCTCGTCGGGGTCCAGGGGATCGCGGGCGATGTCGGTGACCAGCGCGACGTTCTCGCGCGCGTTCAAGCTGGGGATCAGATTGTAGAACTGGAACACGAACCCGACGTGATCACGACGATAGCGGGTCAGCTGCCGCTCGCTCGCGGCCGTGAGGTCCTGCTCGCGGAAGGTCACGGTGCCGCTGCTCGGGACGTCGAGGCCCCCGAGGATGTTGAGCAGCGTCGACTTGCCCGAGCCCGAGGCGCCAAGCAGCACGACGAACTCGCCCTCGACCATGTCGAAGTCGACTCCACGCAGGGCATGGACCTCGACCTCGCCCATTGGATAGACCTTGCTCACGTCGCGAGCGACCAGCACCGATGCACGAGCCCGGGCGAGATCCTGCACGCGCGAAGTATCGCGCAAACCCGAGGTGAAGGCCGCTGAGATCAGCGCTCGCTCGGATGCAAGAGCGCTCACGCCCGGCCCGAGCACGAAATCACTGCGGCTTGACGCGCAGCGTGAACTCGCCGGTGAAGGGCACCAGCCCGCCGTTGCCCTCGGTGCAGGCGTTCATCAGCGTGCCGCCGTTCCACGCGATCTCGTACTCCGGCCCCCAGTTCTTGAACTGCCGGGCCATCCCACCGTAGGCGCCGTCGTGGGGCATGACCATCATCTTGATGTTGTTGTACCAGTTGGGATTCGAGGGATAGATGATGATCCCGTAGCCGTTGCCGAGGTCGGTGTTGCAGGTGTAGACGGTGGCGTCTGCGTCCTTGCCGGCGATGAACAGCTTGTCGCCGTTGTCGAGCGTGACCAGGCGAGCGTGGGCGTTCTCGTTGTACTCGACGCTCGAGTCGCCGTTCGAGGTCACCTCGTTCTGCGTCCAGTCGCCGACCATCGTCCCCTGCGCCTCGTAGACGATCTGGTTGTTCTCGTCGCGGAGCTTGACGATGATCAGATCGCCGGGCGCGTCGACACACTGGTCGAACCAGTCGTTGGGCATGAGGTCCTCCTCGGGCCCGTTGTCGACCAGCGTGCAGTACTCGGCGAGACACTCGGCGTCGCAGCCGTCATCGCTGACGTTGTTGCCGTCGTCGCAGCTCTCCGGCCCGCCGTCGCTGTAGACGAACTGGTCGCCGCAGGTGGCCGGCTCGCACGAGGTCGGGCACGCGTCGTTGTCCGAGAGGTTGCCGTCGTCGCACTCCTCCATGTCGGTCCACAGCTCGCCGTCGCCACAGCTGGCCGCGAGGCAGACGGTCAAGCACTCGTCGTTGTCCTGCTGGTTGCCGTCGTCGCACTCCTCCATGCCGGTCCACGCGTGGCCGTCTCCGCAGAACGCGAAGTGACAGCCCGCGCAGGAGTCGGTCTGGTCCTCGTTGCCGTCGTCGCACTGCTCGCCGTCCTGGACCTGGCCGTCGCCGCAGCTGCCGAGCGTGCAGTCGCTGCGACACTCGTCGGTCTCGTCGTCGTTGGCGTCGTCGCAGGCCTCGACGCCCTCGTTGACGATGCCGTCGCCGCACACGTTGGCCGAGCAGTCGTTGAGGCAGTAGTCGTTCTCGTCGTCGTTGGCGTCGTCGCAGTCCTCGTAGTCGGAGCGCACGTAGCCGTCGCCGCACACCGCGATCAGGCACTCGGGCGTGCACTGTCCGGTCTCGCTGTTCTGCTCGCCTTGATCGCACTGCTCGCCGGCATCGACCACACCATCGCCACACACGCCCTCGGTGGCTTCGTCGTTGGTCTCGTCGTCGCTCTCCTCCGCCTCCACGCCGGCCTCGAGGCCCGCGCTGAACACCTCTTTCTCCGGCGCCGGACAGCCGCTCGTCAGCGCCGCCAAGCCCAATGCGCCCACGCTGCCCCAAGCCCGCTTACCGGCACCTCGCGCCACACCTCGATGAAGGTTCATCCAGCGACCGTATCCGAGCGCGCCACCGCGCTCAAGCGACCGCGGATGGCTCTAGACAACGCTAGACCGACTCAGCGTCGACGGTTTCCAGAGAGGTCGATCTTGGTGCCCGGATTGCTCGGATCCGCGTCGGGGTCGGGCTCGGCCAGCGGCTTGGATGGCGGCTTGGCCAGCGACTTGGATGGCGGCTTGGCGCTTGGCGTGGGCGTGGGCGTGTCGATGTCCGGCGTGGGCGCAGGGATCTGCGGCGCGAGCTCATCCTCGAGCCCGACGTCGTCGACCCACCCGTCGGAGACCTCGGCATCGGGCGCGTCACTGCCTTCGCCGGTCTGCCCGAGCAGCTCTTGCCGACGCATCTCTCGCTGCGCCTCTTCTTCGAGCGTGATCATCTCGAGCCAGCGCTCGTCGCCGATGCGTACGGTCCCGTCGCCAGCGACCTCGAACACCACCTTCGGGGCGGCCGGGCGAATGAACGCGTCGGGCTCGGCGTGAATGTGGATCTGCTTGAGCGCAGTCGCGATGCAGCTCGACACCTCGCTCGGCAGCTCACCGCGATCGATGCGGTTGATCACCGTGCGACCGTCGCGATCGAACAGGTTGAGCCCGGTGACCACGTACTCGCCGGCCGGCACCCGACCGACCAGACAAGCCTTGGCTCGCACGCCGGCCTCGGCCTGCTGGCGACGCATGAGCGCCGCGAAGCTCTCGCTCTGCGCCTCGGCGAAGAAGCCGAGGCTCACCCAGTAATAGACGTCGATGAAGTAGGCGAAGCTGTCGCGGCTCTCGACGAAGCGCTGCTTGGTCAGCGCCTCGCTCAAGCAGGTCTCCATGTGCTTGTCCTCGAAGCCCGACTCGAGCACCTCGGCCGAGAGCACCGTGCCGTCGACGGCCACGCGCACGCGGAACTTGGCCTGGCCCTCGGGCACCGCCGTCCACACCTGCTCGCCGTCGATCTCGCCGGGCTCCATCGTCGAGATGGCCCGCTCGAGGAAGCACACCGCGCCCGGCCGCCGCAGCTCCTGGGCGATCTCGTTGAGGCGCGTGCGCTCGATCTGATCGAGGCCCTTTTGCGACGGCTCGAGCACCACGCCCTCGCTCGACTGCCGAATCGCGTCGCGCATGTACTGGTCGGCCTGCGCCTGCGTCACCCGACCCTCACGCGCGATGTTGTCGCGCGCGCAGGCTCCGAGCATCCCGCACGCGCCGAGGAGCGTGAAGAACCCGACGAGCGTGAATGGTGCTGCGCGCTGCATCCGAGAGGACATCGGCGTCGACCCGATTCTCTAACACCCACGCTCACTCGCGCAAAGTTGGACAGGGCCCAAAGACCGACTTGCACCAACCGTGGGAGCCGAGGATAGTCGCGACGCCGATGGCCGCGCTGCTCGAGACCCCCCTCCACGCCGCTCACGTCGAAGCCCGCGCCAAGATGGTCGACTTCGGCGGCTGGCACATGCCGGTCCAGTACTCGGGCATCCTCGCCGAGCACAAGGCGGTGCGCGAGGACGTGGGGATCTTCGATGTCTCGCACATGGGCGAGATCGACTTCCACGGCCCTGGGGCGCTGGGCGCCGTGCAGAAGCTGATCACCAACGACGCCTCGAAGCTGGTCGATGGTCAGGCGCTGTATACGGCCGTGTGCCTGCCGAGCGGCGGCATCGTCGACGACTGCATCGTCTATCGGCGCGCAGCGGACGATCTTCGCATCGTCGTCAACGCCTCCAACATCGCCAAAGACGAGGCCCACTTCCGCGAGCACGCGGGCGGCCTGTGCGAGATCGTCAACCGCTCCGAGGAGACCGCGTTGATTGCCGTGCAGGGACCACGTGCGCGCGCGCTGACGGCTGAGCTGGGCGGCCCGAGCCTGCTCGAGGTCAAGGGCTTCCACTTCGGCCCCGGCGTGATCGCAGGCAAGCCGATCGTCGCCGCGCGGACCGGCTACACCGGCGAGGACGGCTTCGAGCTGTTCGTCGCCGCCGAAGATGCCCGCGCGGTGTGGGACGCCCTGCTGGCTGGTGGCGCGACGCCGTGCGGGCTCGGAGCCCGCGACACGCTGCGGCTCGAGGCGCGGCTGTGCCTCTACGGCAACGACATCGACGAGACGACCACGCCGTACGAGGCCGGGCTCGCGTGGGTGGTCAAGCTCGAGCACGCCGACTTCGTCGGCCGCGAGGCGCTGGTCAAACAAAAGGCGGCCGGCATCCCGCGCCGGCTGATCGGCTTTCGCGTCGACGGCAAGGGCACGCCCCGGCACGGCTGGGAGTTGATCGCCGCTGACGGAGACAAGGGCAGCGAAGCGATCGGCCACGTGACCAGCGGCGGCCCGGCCCCGACCGTCGGCGGCTCCGTCGGCATGGGCTACGTGCCCGAGCAATTCAGCGAGCCCGGAACTCGCCTGCTCGCCCGCAGCAGCCACAAGCTCGTGCCCGTCGAGATCGTGAAAGGCCCGTTCTACAAGCGTGGCTGAGTTTGATCCACACCCCCTGCCCGGCCTGACGGCCGTGAGTCCCACCCCATGAGCGACCTGCCCGAGAACCTCCGCTACACCAAAGACCACGAATGGGCCCGCCGCAACGACGACGGGACCATCACCGTCGGCATCACCGCCCACGCCGTCGAGCAGCTCGGTGACATCACCGCCGTCTCGCTGCCCGAAGCTGGCGAGTCGCTCAGCAGCGGCGAGCGCTTCGGCGACATCGACTCGGTCAAGGCCGTGTCCGACCTCTACGCGCCGATCGACGGCGAGGTGGTCGAGCGTAACGCTCGCCTCGACGGCGAGCCCGAGCTGATCAACGAGGACTGCTACGGCGCCGGGTGGATGATCCGCGTCAAGCCGAGCGGCGGCGGCAGCCTCGACGGGCTGCTCGACGCGGCCGCCTACCGCGAGCTGCTCGCCGATAGCTGAGCCCAAGCGCGAAGCCAATCGCTAAGACAGTCGCGAAGGCGCCCGCCTCCGGCACGGAGACGGGCGCCTCGCTCCACTCGAGATCAGGGCAGGAAGACGTCCACGCCGAGGTTGGTCGAGGTCCCGCGGGTGACGACCCCGTTGCTGTAGATCGCCCAAACCGTGCCATTCGCGTGGTTGGGGCCGATCGCCATCGCGGCGATGTCGGTGTAGCTCAGCCCCGGCGGGACCGAGTAGATGACGCTGCCGCCCGAGCCCGGCGCGGTCTTGCTGCCGGTGCTGCGCTTGCCTGACGTGTACCAGGCGTAGGTCGTGCCGCCGGCGGTGATCCCCGTATCGATCAGCGTCGTCGGGCTCTCGCCGGTCGGGAAGCTGACGGTGAAGGTGCTGCCCGGCGTACCGCTCACAAAGTCGGCGCCGAGATAGCCCGACCCGTTCACGTCGGTGTAGTAGATCGAGCCGACCGTGCCATTGCCACCGATCGCAACCACCTCCTCGGGCGTCTGATAGGCGCCCCAGCTGCCGCCGCGATTGTAGAAGCCCGAGCTGACCTGATTGCTGGCGTCATGGATCGCGTCGGGCGTGCCCGAGAAGCTGCGACTCCAGCCGTTGGCGTAGTAGAGCGTGGTCACACCGCTGGCGATGTCCATCGCGATCGGAGCCGCCCGGTAGTAGCCGATCGAGTCGAGATCGCTGGAGCTGCCCACGCTCATGCTGCCGTCGCGGTAGCGCGTCCAGACCTTGTCGCTGTCGGTCCAGTCGATCGCGATCGACTCGATCTCGCCGAAGGTCTGCTCGGGGTGCACCGTGTAGGTCGAGACCCAGTCCGCGCCCAGATCATCCGCGGTCCCGCGCGCGCGATGACCCGTCACGTACCAGCTGTAGGCCGATCCGGCGTTGTTGAACGACACGCTGATCAGCTCGTCGTAGGTCAGCGGCCGGAAGATTGCGATCGGTGAGCCGATCGAGGCCGACGGCAGCGTGTAGGTGCCCGCCGACGAATTGAGCCCGCCCAGCTCCCAGTTCGATCCGCTGCTCACCCCGGTGCTGTAGCGGCCGTCGCTGTACCACGCATACATCGGATCGACCCCGACCTCGTTGCGCATCGCGACCGCGACCACATCGGTGCCGATGCGCGTGGCCGGCAGCTCGTAGGTCCAGGTGCTGTCGGGCGTGGTGTCGCCGAAGCTCGCGCCCGGCGAGCCGGCCCAGTAGCGCGCGACCTCGTCGCGATCGTCGAACTGATTGTCGCTCTCGTAGAAGTACCAAAACCCGTTGGTCTGCCGCGTCATACCGACGACCGAGCGCTGCTGATTGTCGATCATTCGATCGACTGCGGCCCAGTCGATCAAGCCGGTGTCGGTCGCTAGCGCGTAGCGGCCGTAGACGTCGAAGGCCCCGGGATCACCGTCGGGATCCCACTTGCCGTTGACGACCGCCCCCTGCTCGCTGATGTCCTGGTTGATCATCATCACCAGGTGGACGTCGGTCGGATCGTCGTGCTGGTGCGAGACCCACTGCGAGGCGTCGGTCTCGATCTGCAGGCGACCGTTGACGTCGTCGTCGGGCAGATTCATGGTCCAGTTCTGATCGCCGTCGTAGCTCGCCACCCAGGCGCGCCCGCCCGGCAGTCCGCCGCTCTTCCAGCCGGTGCCGCACTGGCTGCCGACCGGGCAGCTGGCGAGCGTCGAGCGGGGCCGGCCCTGGTAGACCGAGCCCTCGCGCGGGAAGTAGTCGCGCAGCAGCCAGAGCAGCGCAGGCGCCTCACCGGCCAGTGCTCCGGCGCCGACGCTGCGGCTGGCTCCGAAGCCCGCGCCGTTGCGATGATACGGGACCGGCTGATCCTGGAAGCTCCAGTCGAAGCCGAGGTCGTCGAGGTTCGAGGTCCACTCGTCGAAGCTGCACTCACCCGCGACCGCGTCCCACACACAGAAGGGCCGCATGACGCTGTCGTTCTCCCAGTAGTACAGATCGAGGCTGTCGTTCCAGCTGCGGCGCTCGGCCGGGATCGGATCGGCGTAGCCTGGCGCATAGCCGATCTGTCGGTGGAAGACCGCGTGCTCGCTGGTGACCCCGCGCTCCAGCTGCTCGGCCTCGAGGAAGTAGCCGAGCGCCGAGTCGGCGTGGGTCTCCGGGAAGCCCGTGACCGCGCCCATGCGCTCGTGCCCGCTGTCGAGTTCGGCGTTGAGGTGGGCGGCGATGCGCCCGAGGATGTCGTAGCCGATGTTGGAGTAGCTGCCCCCGCTGGCTTGAATCGACGCAGGAAGGTCGTCGCCGTCGAGCGCGACCGTCTCGTCGTTCTCGAGCGGCGAGTAACGCAGGCACATCGAGGCCACAGCCTGGAGGCTCTCGTCGAAGGAGTGCCGATCGTCGAGCGAGTTGTAGGCGTCGATGAACATCACGTCGCTGGCGCTGACACCCCCGCCGAGCGTGGCCGCCACGGTGTTGCGCGCGGCCGACAGCGCGGCCGGCCACTGCGTGATCGAGGCGAGGTGGTTGTGCTCGTCCTGCCAGTGCTGCTTGGTCGTGTTGCTGCGGGTCTTCGCCGACTGCTGGACGATGTCGAACCACGCGGGAGCTTCGCGCGGTAGCCCACCGGTGTGCGCGATCAGGTCGCCGACCGTGACGTCGAGCCAGCGTTCATCGGGGCTGGTGCCGTTGGGACACTGGGTCGACGCGCGATTGTTGCCGATGCCACCTTCGATGTGCGGGCACGTGAGCGTGCCGTAGGCGACCGGCGGGCAGTCGTAGGTCCCAGACCCGCCGGAGTGATCGAAGTAGCGGATCACATGCTCGGGCAGCAGCCCGAGGTCGCGATCAAAGATCTTGACCGCGGTCGGATCCGTGTACGGGTACACGGTCTTGTCGATGATGTTGGCCGCGTCGCGCTCGTCGATGCGTCGCTGCACCAGCTTGCGCACGATCGTCGCCGTCACCCACTTGGTCACGCTGCCCATCATCAGCGGCGTGTCCGGGGTCATGAACGTGCCGCCCGCGTCGAAGTCGTCGTTCGTGCACAGGCTGAGGTTCGAGGCGGCGCCCTGCGTGCGGCCAAAGCCGCGCTTGTAGACGCGTCGATCATGGCGGGCGAGCGCCATCGTCGAGCCGCCCACGCAGTGGGTCTTCATGTACTGCCGCATGACGGTGTCGAGCTCCCTGAACAGCGACGAGGCCGCGCCGGTCATGGGGATCTCGGTCGCACAGTCCGAGTTGGGCTCGCAGGTGCCGTAGTAGACGCGGTGGTGCGCGTTGGCACCGACCAGCATGGTGGTCTCGAGCTCCGGCTGTGAAGCCAACAACCCGAGCTCGCCGGCGTCGGCCGTGGCTGTGGCCTGCTCGCGCGGAGGCTCGTGCTCCTCGCCGCCGGTGTCTCCGGCATGGTCGCTGCTCGGCGTTCCGTCGCCGTCGTCGACGTCGTCGACCGTGGCTTGGTCGAGGTCGGCATCACAGGCACTGATTGCGGTGAGGGTGAGCAAGCACGTCACGGCTCGCGTCGCTCGTCGAGTCTTCCCAATCATCATTTCGTCGTTCTCCGTCCAGTTGAGGTCCAAGCGGACGAGAGCCGGTGCAGTCCGGCTCTCGCTGCGACCCGGTAGTGGCGACGCTGGCGAGAGTGCCGGAACAAAATTCGAGATATTTTTCGGCGGCCCGCGGGCCCTCTGGCACTCAGGTCACTTCGGCGGAAACTCGTCCAGCAGCACCGCGACCGCGGCGTTGATGACCGCGTCCGGATCATCGCCCGGCTCGAGATCCCTGTGCGTCCAGGCCGACCAGATCTGCCGCTGGCTCGCGCGATCGAACATGTAGATCGTCAACACCCCGCGCGTGTACGCGGCCGCGGGGTTGGTGATGATGTCGTAGTTGGCCCCGCCCTGGATGTGGTAGCGGACCTTGGTCCCGAGCGTGAACGCGACGATCAGATCGGCCTCGTCGCCGCTGGTCTTGCGCAGCCCCTTGGCCGCGAGCTCGCGCTCGACCGCGGCGCGGATGCGCTGCTCGTTCTCGACGTTGCGGATGCGCTGGTTGCCGGTGCCCGACTGAATCAGCACGAGATCTTCGGTGATCCAGCGGTAGGTCTGATACTGCGAGAAGTCCGAGCCCTCGACGTACTCGGTCTTTGCCTGCAGCTGCTTGCTGCAACCACCCGGCAGCATCAGCGCCACGGCGAGCGCGATCACAGATCCAAATTTGTTGAGCATCCGGCATCGTAGATTTCACGGATATGGCTCACAACGGGTCGCTACGGGCGCTTTGGCGACGCGCCCGCCTCGATCGGCGAGCAGCGAGCGTGGTACCTTCGATCGGTGAGCAGCGAGCCCCGCATCGATCCCGCCCTCTCCCGCTATCGTGACGACTACCCGATCCTCGCGACCAGCACGTACATGAACAGCAACAGCATGGGCGCGATGCATCGCGGCAGCGCCGAGGCGCTGCGCGAGTACACCGAGGTCTGGGCGCGCGAGGGCGTCGAGGCGTGGGATCACTGGCCGAAGGTGATCGCCGAGACGGCCGACATGGCCGCCCGCTTCTTCAACGGCGGGACCGGCAACACCACGCTCGGCGAGAACGTCGCCACGTTCCAGGCTCGCATCGCCAGCGCGCTCGAGTACCGCACGCGTCCCAAAGTCGTGATCGAGGAGCTGATGTTTCCCAACGTGATCTACGTGTGGGAGCGCTTCCGTCGGCTCGGCGTCGAGCTCGAGCTGGTCCCGAGCGACGACGGCATGACAATCTCGACCGAGCGCATGCTCGAGGCGATCGACGAGCGCACCAGCCTGGTCTCGATCTCGCACGCGGTCTACGTCTCGGGCGCGCTGCTCGACGTCGCGGCCATCTGCGAGCGCGCCCATCAAGTCGGCGCGCTGGTCATGTGCGACGTCTACCAGACCGCCGGCGTGGTCCCGATCGACGTCGAGGCGTGGGGGCTCGACATCCTCGTCGGTGGCAGTCACAAGTGGCTGTGCGGCGGGCCTGGGACCTGCTTCTTGTGGGTGCGGCCCGAGCTGCGCGAGCGCCTGCAGCCGATGACCGTCGGCTGGATGGCGCACGAGAAGCCCTTCGCGATGAAGCCCGCGCCGATCGAGCTGGCCCATGATCCGTGGCGATTCGTCGCCGGCACCCCCTCGGTCGCGCCCTACTACGTGGCTCGCAACGCCTACCGCAACATGCTCGAGATCGGCGTCGAGCGAATCCGTCAGCACAACCTCGCGCTGTGTCGCATCGTCATCGACCGCGCGCTCGCAGCCGGGCTCACGATCCACTCACCGCTCGACGACGCGCGCCGGACCGGGTTCGTGGCCGTCGACTTTCCGGGCAGCGAAGCAGCGAGCAAGGTGCTGATCGAGGAGCGCTACAAGCTCGACTGGCGGCCCAACTGCGGCCTGCGGATCGGCCCGCACTTCTACAGCACCGAGGAAGAGGTCGAACGCCTGATGGCCCGCGTGACCGAGCTGGCCGGACGCGGCTGAGCGCAAGAGCGGTGATTGGTTTGATTTCGCGTGCTGAGGTGCGTCTGGGGCCGTCCGTGGGTAGGAGCGAGGCCGAAGCTGTGTCGGGCACACTGCGAGCGCCGAGCGACACCGCCACGGGCGGCCCCAGGCGTGCATCAGCGCGTGGAATCAAACTAATCGCCGCTCTAGCTGCCGTACGCGTCACGCAACGCGGCGATCGTCGCGTCATCGGCCGCGCCCGTGACCTCGAGGCTGTTGGCCAGCTGGAAGCGCCGCAGCGCCGCGCAGGTCTTGGGCCCAAGCTCGCCGTCGACCGCCCCGAAGTAGTGCCCAAGCCCACGCAGCCGCCCCTGCACGCCGCTGACTTGGTCGTGCGGATCGAGGTGACCGAGCGCCAGCTCGTACTCCTCCTGCGTCTCGCCCTCGCCCATCCGCAGGATCGCCGCGGTCGCGGTGATCGGCAGCAGCTGATCGACCAAGCCATCTCCGTCGGTCTCGCCGCTCAGCGTGGTGCCGTCGTCGTACTCGAGCTCGTAGGCCTCGCTCGCGCGCGGCTGCCCGTGCCGAGTCAGGCGCACCTGCAGACGCAGCGGTCCGACGCTGAGCTTGAAGCGCTTGACGGTGTCGGTCGCGACCGGCTCCTGCTTCTCCTCGATCTCCGGCACGAACAAGCGATCGCCGGGCAGCAGCGCGTTGGGATCGATCCTGCGCTCGCGCAGCTCGGCGTTCTGGCCGTGCTCCCACACCGTCTCGGGCGCGAACCCGTGGCGGATCGCAACCGAGCTCAGGCAGTCCCCTTGCGCGAGCGTGATCGTTGGCATCTCAGGACCCCACCTGGTGGCTGATGACCTCGACGACGAAGCGCTGCACGTTGGCGTCGTTGCAGATCTTGTCGTGCGCGAGCCCGCCCCGCAGGATGTACTGCCGGTTGGCCTCGAGATCGGCATAGTCGCCGAGCTCATGCGGCGGACCGTCGAACAGCGCCGCGCCGCTGGTCGACGGCACGGTCGAGTCGGTCTCGTTGCGGCGCTGTCGATCGCTCGTCTGGACCCCGCGATCCTCGGGATCGACGTCGCCGGCCTGGATCAGCACGGTCTCGCCGCTCGCCCGCTTGGCCTCGTAGAGCACGATCGGCGGGCCCATCGACATCGACGGGATGACCTTCATCTCGGCCGACTTGGGCGGCAGCACGAAGTCGACCCGCATGTCGCAGACGTGACCGGTGCCGTAGATCGCCCAGGTCTTGTCGTGCTTCCACAGGCCGAGCGCAGTGTGAAAGGCCTCCGCCTCGGCCAGCCGCCGCCGAAACTCTCGCGCTGCGACCAGACTGATCGCGCCCGCGTTGCCCGACGGCGCGAGCAAGCCCGGCGGCGAGCTCGGCTGCTCGTAGAGCCGCCACACCGATCCTTCCCAGCGCTGCGGCGCGTCGGGCCGCTCGAAGGTCCGATACTCGTACCACCAGCTGCCGTCGGCGTCGCGATAGTCCTGCGTGCACAGCAGCTCCATCGGGCCGGTCAGCGCCGACATGATGGTCTGAAATTTCTTCCGGTTGCCGCCGAGCAGCAGCATCATCGCCATGCCGTCGAGCGAGCGTCGAGCTCCGGTGAACATGCGCCGGACCAGCACCGCCGCACCGGTGACCGGCTGCGCGACGTGGATGATGCCGCTGAGCTTGCCCGCGACACCCGGGTTCTGCTGCAAGGCCGCGCGCGTGACCATCCCGCCCATGCTGTGGCTGATCAGAATGTAGCGATCGGTCTTCTCGATCTGCAGGATCTCCTCGATCCGCTTGGCCACCGCATCGCCGCTGTCCTTGTTGTCCCTGCGCCAGTCGTAGCCGATCGCGTAGACGGGCGTGCGGTAGCCAGCAAAGCGCTGCTTGGCCAGGAACTCGAGGAAGTCGCCGTAGAAGTCCTTGGCCACGCCCGCCCAGCCGCGCTTGCACAGCTCGGGCGAGAGCCCGTTGCCCTCGCTCATGACCTCGGCGGCGTGAGTGAATTCCTCGCGCACCTTCTCGGCGCCTGTCGTCAGCCAATGCGACATTCGCCAAACGCTGTCGGGGTCCCAGTACTCGTCGTCGGCCGTGAAGTGCAGGCGCGAGCCCATCACGCCGGGCACGACGATGAGCGGGATGGTCCCGGTGTCGAGCGTGTTCACGCCGACGCGCACGACCGGCTGGGCGGCGTTGCTCATGGGCGCACCTCCACCGTGGCGATCAATGCGTCGACGATGCGGCCGAGCGTCGCGTCCTCGGGCCACGGTGCGGTCGCGACGATCGCAACCTCGCGCGCGCCGTCGAGTCGCAGCACCGCGACGTAGGCCGACCACTCGAGATCGAGGCTGCCACGCTGATGCAGGTGGGCCAGCTCGCCGTTCGCCAGCGGCCGATCGTCGCGGGCGAGCTGCGTGCGCCCAGGCTCGAGCTCGCGGTCGATCAACGCGTCGAGCTGCAGCGGCGGGTCCCCGACCGCAGCCACGCGCAGCTGCACCCGCAGCGAGTCGCCGTCGGTCCAAGTACGCACGCGTGGATCGGAGAAGCGCTCCGGCAGCTCGTACGCCCACGGCCCCGCGTAGCGCGTGCGCA
>DATLLB010000607.1:0-8137 GCA_035538075.1 Enhygromyxa sp. | reverse complement strand
CGACGGCGCTTCTTCGCCGACGTGGTCAACTTCGGCATCGTCGGCGGCGCGGCCGGGCTCTCGGCCGTGGGCTTCGCTGCGGCGCGCCGGGTGCCGCGCGTGGTCGAGGTCCGGGTGCCCGTCGCGAATCTGCATCCGGATCTCGAGGGCCTGCGCATCGTCCAGCTCACCGACGTGCACATCGGCCCGACGATCCGCGGCACGTGGCTCGAGCAGGTCATCGAGGTCGTCAACACGCTCGACGCCGACGTGGTCGCGCTGACCGGTGACTTCGTCGACGGCCGCGTGGACGAGCTCGGTCACGAGCTGGCTGCGCTGGGTCGCATCAAGGCCACGCACGGCTCGTTCTTCGTGACCGGCAATCACGAGTACTACTGGGACGGGCCGGCCTGGTGCGGCGCGATCGCGGCGTTCGGGCCGACCGTGCTGATCAACGAGCACCGCTGCATCGAGCGCGGTCAGGCCAAGCTGCTGGTCGCCGGAGTGACCGACATCTCCGCGGGCCACCGCGCGCCGGGGCACGAATCGGATCCGGCGCGAGCCAAGGCCGACGCGCCCGCGCACGACTTCTCGCTGCTGCTCGCTCACCAGCCGCGCAGCGTGTTCGATGCGGCCAAGGCTGGGTTCGATCTGCAGCTGTCCGGGCACACGCACGCCGGTCAGTATTTTCCGGGCAGCGTGCTGATTCACCTGTTTCAGCCGTATGTGTCCGGGCTGAATTGGCACGAGCGCACGGCAATCTACGTCAGCCGCGGGACCGGCTATTGGGGCCCGCCCAACCGCGCCGGGTCGCCGTCGGAGATCACCCTGCTCACGCTCGAGCGGGCTTGAGGAACACGCGAATGCGAGCGATCTGGAACGGCAAGACCATCGCGCAGAGCGACGACACCGTGGTCGTCGAGGGCAACCACTACTTTCCGCGCGACGCGATCGTGCGCGAGCACTTCGAGCCGAGCGAGCACCACACGGTCTGCGGCTGGAAGGGCACCGCCAGCTACTTCACGATCGTGGTCGACGGCCAGCGCAACGAGAATGCGGCCTGGTACTACCCGGATCCCAAACCTGCGGCGGCGCAGATCCAGGATCGGGTCGCGTTCTGGCGCGGCGTCGAGGTGCGACCTTAGCCGATCGGCGGCTCGTTGCAGCCGTAGACGATGTCAATGTCGACGACGGCCCCCGACTTGATCGCGTCGCAGGCCGCCCCGTGGAAGGTGACGGTGTTCGTCATCGGATCGTAGGTCCACCCGTTGTTCGGATCATTCGGCACGCCCGCGGGATCCTTGTCGAAGAACACGAAGATCTCCGCAGCGTCCGGCGGCACCTGATCGAGCTCGAAGGTGCAGGTCGCGACCGCATTCGCGATCTGCTCGAGCGCCGCGTTCAAGTTGTCGGCCATGTCGGCGAGGTACCCGGTCCCGGTCCCGCCGGCCTGCGCGATCGCGTTGATCTCGTCGATGTTGGCCCCGCCGAAGCCGACCGCGAACACCTTGACCGGGATCGCCTGGCCGAACAGATTGGCGGCGGCGGTCGGCCCATCAGTGCCGTCGAACACACAATCGCCGCTCTCGGCCCCGTCGGTGATCAGCATGATTGCATTGTCGCGTTCGGGATCCTGCAGCGGCTGGCTGCCGATCTGGGCGTCGAGCGAGGCGCCCGTGCTGGTCTCGGGATCGCCGGAGTCGCACAGATACTCGATCAGGCCCTGGCCGTTGACGCTGTCGCCGTTGTTGGAGCCCTCGCCGACGGTCATGGCCAAGAAGCCGTTGATCGCGGCGGCGTTCTGATCGGCGATCGGGACCACGGTCGTGCCGGGCGAGCAGCCGTTGCCAACGCAGGCCGAGTAGGTCGCGAGGCCGAAGCGGATCTTGTCGTCGAACATGGTCGTGACCAGCTCGATGGCCTGCTTGGCGACCTCCCAGCGGTTGAGGTTGGAGTTGGGCACGCTGGCGTCCATGCTGCCGCTGCGGTCGAGCAGGATCAGCAGGTTGGGCGGCACGGCCTCGATCGAGAACACGAAGCCGCCACAGTCGCCGCCGATCATGCAGGTGCCGTCGGTGCAGACCTGGCCGTCGGTGCAGTCCTCGTCGATGACGCAGCCACCCGCCGGCACGCACTCGCCCGAGGCCGGGCCGCAGACCTCTCCGTCGGCGCAGTCCTCGTTGGTGGTGCAGGTCGTGCCGCCCTCGGTGGTGGCGTCGTTGCCCTCCATGGAGGAGGTGTCGGTCTCGGTCCCGGTGTCGTCGCTGGTGCTCAGCGAGGTCACGCCGTCATCGCTGGTGCTCTGCGGGCCCTTGTCGTCGGCGCAGCCGAGCAGGCCGAGCGCGGAGATCGAGACGAGCGTGGCGAACGAGCGACGAATAGGCATGCGGCGATCATCGAGCATCGCCGCACGCCCGTCCAGAGGCTCAAAACGCGACGCAGCTGATCATACCGCCGTCGAAGGGATTGCTGACGGCCGCGCAGGCCCTGTCGCCCGAGCAGCCGCAGAAGCCTTCGTTGCAGACGTCACCGACCGCACCGTCGACGCAGTTCTGATCGCTGCCGCACCCGCAGGTGCCCGCGTTGCAGACCGAGTTGGCCGGCAGGCCGAGCGTGGCACAGTCCGAGTCCTGCCCGCACTCGCACACGCCGGTCGACACGTTACAGATTGGATACGCTTCGCTGGTGCAGCCGCTGTTGTCTTGGCAGGGCAAGAAGCAGTAGCCGTCGGCGTGGCACTCCGCGTTCGGGCGCGCGCAGACGGTGACGAGGTTGCCGTCGATGTCGGGCACCTCGACTTCTTCCATCAGTATCGTTGCGCAATCGATGAAGGCGGACGGCGGCGTCGCACAGAGGCCGCCGTCGTCGAACGCGACGCAGACCTGGCCCAAGTCGTCACACTCGCCGCCGCCCGAGGTGCACGGGTTCTGCCAGCCGCTGTACAGCGCGACGCACTCCTCGTTGCCCGTGCACGAGCTGCTGGCGTCGCCCGTGCAGGAGCTGTCGACGCACGTGTAGCCGAGGTCCTGACCATTCGCCCAACAGTCGGTGTCGACGCTGCACTGATGGGCGCAAAACGAGGCATCGCCATCGCCGTCGCCCGTGGGATCGCCGTCGCCGTCGCCCGTGGGGTCGCCGTCGCCCGTGGGGTCGCCGTCGCCCGTGGGATCGCCGTCGCCCGTGGGGTCGCCGTCGCCGGTCGGATCTTCGGTGCCGGTGTCGGTGAGCGAGTCGGCCTCGCTGCGGCCATTGCCGTCGTCACTGCAGGCGAGGGTGGTGAGCAAGAGCGAACACAAGACGAGCGTAGGCTTGGTCATGATCGAGGTGCGCGAGCATACCGGTGGTCTTGCCGAGCTGCTATGGTCGGGCGCGATGCGGTTGGCTGCGCTCGCCGGTCTGCTCTGTGCGCTGGGTTCGGCTGCGTGCGGCTCGTCGCAGCAGTCCGGTGGCGAGGATGCGGGCGAGACCACGGCGGCGTCCGGCAGCGAGGGCGCGGAGTCGTCGACTGGTGGCAGCGACGACCCGATGGACTGCGGCGGCATCACGATCACGCCCGAGTACATTCCGCCGATCGTGATGTACGTGGTCGACACCTCGTCGAGCATGCGCGCGCCGTGGGATCACGACGGCGATCCCAACACGCCCGAGCAGTCGCGCTGGGCCAGCGCACGCGAGCTGGTCGCGCTGACGGCCGCGACCATCGGGCATGAGGACCACCCGGAGTATGGCCACCTCGGCGTGCTCGGATTGCAGCGCTTTCCGAGCGCGGACGCGTGCCCGAGCTGCACCGACGCGAGCGCGTGCGTGATCGCGGCGGCGCCCGAGGTCGCGCTCGCGCAACAAGACCCCACGGCCTTGCTCGCCGCGCTGCCCGAGCCCAACGCCGAGCTGCCCGGCGCGAGCCCGGCCGCAGCCGCGTACGCCAGCGCGCTCGAGCATGTGCTGGCCAACTCGGAGGAGGATCGGGCCAGGTACGTGATCCTGCTGACCGACGGTCACACCAATTGCAGCGCGGACCTCGAGCCACCGGACAGCCTCGCCGCGTACGACGAAGATCTGCACGCGTCGATCGAGACTGCGTTCTTCGATCACTCGGTCTACACGATGGTGATCGCAATCGACGAGGCCGCCGATCCGGCGCTCGAGAGCGGGCCGGACACGATTCCCAATTTCGATCCGCGCCCAGCCCTCACGGCGCTCGGACAGGCGGGTGGCGTCGCGTCCGGCTACTACAGCGCCAGCGAGCCCGACGAGATCCTGCAAGCGCTGGCAGGCCCGGGCGAGATCTTGGACTGCACGATCGATCTGAGCTGGGGACCCGAGGGCCCGCCGACGGCCGAGCAGGTCGACTTGGTCACCTGGACGATCGACGGCGAGCCTGTGCCCTACCTCGAGCCCGAGACCTGCGCGACCGAAGACGGCTGGACGTGGCTCGAGCACGGCCTGATCATGACCTTCTGCGGTGCAGCCTGCGACGCGATGAAGACCTCGGGCACGACCATCGAGGGCACCTACGGCTGCCCGACCGAGCGCTGATCGACTCATGAAGATGCGGGGCGACGCAGCTCGGCAGACGCTCGGCTACTTCGGCGCTCACGTGGCGCTGGGCCTGATGTCGGCCGTGCTCGGACCCACGCTGCCTGCTCTCGCCGTGCAGGTCGGCAGCACACCCGACGCGCTCGGTGTGCTGTTCGCCGCGCGCTCGCTCGGTTACCTGCTCGCGTCGCTGGTGATCGGGCCGGTCTACGATCGCCGCACGGCGCACCCGGTGTTGATCGTCGCACTGCTGACGATCGCCGCGAGCTTGGCCGCGGTCCCGCTGATGCCCACGCGCGCGGCCCTGATCGCCACGCTGCTGGTGATGGGCGTCGCGCAAGGCGTGCTCGATGTCGGCAACAACATGATGCTGCTGCGCGTGCACGGGCCTCGGGTCGCGCCGTACATGAACGCGCTGCACTGCTTCTACGGGGTCGGGGCCTTGCTCGCGCCGCTGTGCGTCAGCGCGACGCCGAGCCTCGGGTGGGGCTACTGGTCGCTCGCGCTGGCGATGCTGCCGGTCGCCATTCACCTCGCGCTCGCGCGCAGCCCCGAGCCGGTCGCGTCGAGCCACGCCGAGCTCGAGGAGCACACGAACGCGAGCCCGCGTCTGCTGTGGCTGTTGGTCGCGTTCTTCCTGCTCGGTCAAGGGGCCGAGGCGGGCTTCGCCGGCTGGATCTACACGGTCGCGCTCGGGGTCGGCTTCTCGGACGACGCCGCCGCGAGCCTGCTGTCGAGCTTCTGGGCCGCGTTCACGCTCGGCCGCATGCTCTCGATCGCCGCCGCGGCCTACGTGCGCGCGAGGACGATGCTGACCGTCGACCTACTCGGCGCGCTGGCCAGCGTCGGCGTGCTATTGCTGTTCGACGGTTCAACCGCGCTGTGGATCGGCACGCTCGCGCTCGGGCTCTCGCTCGCGTCGCTGTTCCCCGCGACGATGTCGCTGGCCGGCGAGCACCTGCGCCTGCGCGGCGCGGTGACCAGCAAGCTGTTCGTCGGCGCGAGCCTGGGCTCGATGCTGGTGCCGTGGGGGCTCGGGTACACGCTCACGCTCGGCCCCCGCGGGCCGCTGTGGATCGTGCTCGTCGACCTGCTGGTGGCCGCCGCGGTCTGGCTCGCGATCTACCGCGCGACCGCCCGCGACAGCCACTTGCCGCCGACGACTTGATAGATCAGCGCGAACACCAGCAGCGCCCCGTAGCCGATCGCCGCCTGCTTCAGCAGGGCATTGAAGCCGACGTTGATCATCGCCGCGAGCGCGTAGGCAGAGCCGACCACGCTCGACAGCGTGCTCAGCCCGTAGCTGATCGAGACCGTCTGCTCGCGCTTCTGATCGACCAGGCACGAGACCAGGTGCGGGTAGAACAGCCCGAGCACCACGCCGAGCGGAGCGGTGACGATGGTCGCGAGCACCAGCTTGAGCGCGACCGGCAGGTGCAGCAGGTTGCCGACCATCCAGTCGAGCGTGAACATCACGAACAGCACCGACGCGATCGCGAGCCCGGCCAGCAGCCGCGTGTCGTGCAGCTTGCCGAGCTTGGGATAGACCGCGCTGCCGACCCCGCTGGTCAGCAAGAACAGGCTCAGCACCGCGGCCATGCTCAGCAGCGGCTGGGTCAGGAACAGCTCCAGCTTGGCCATGATCGCGACCTCGCAGAGCATGAAGCAGAAGCCGGTCAGCAGCAGGTAGAGCAGCACGGGCATCGGCGCCCGGGCGTCGCGCTTGAGCGCCGCGACGCCGATGAACACCACCGCGATCGCCGAGAGAATGATGACGGTGGTGATCTTGATCCAGTTGATGTACCAGCCGACCGTCTTCTTCTCGGGCGGCAGCAGCTCGTAGTTGTCGAGGACCAGCTCCTTCATGAAGGGCCGATCGTCGACGAAGGTCTGCTGGATCGGCTCCTCGATGGCCGCCATGTACCGGGCCGAGCGCCGGTTGTGGGCCTTCATGTAGTGGATGCGCCGGCGGTCCTTGCCCTTCTTGTTGGCGACCGCGATCATCGCGTCGAGCTCTTCGTCGGTGAAGCCGTCGGGCGCGAGGATCATGTCGTCGTCGGAGCGGCCGGGATCGTCGAGCACCACCACGCGGTCCTCGAAGTTCGGGATCCCGCGCTGCTCGAACACCGCGCGCAGGTTCTGGATGCGCTTGTCGAGCGGCTGGTGGTCGAACACCATCAGCCCGCCGGGCGCGAGCAGATCGAGGTAGGTGTCGTAGGCCTCGACGGTGTCCAGGTACTTGGTCGTGTGCCCGGTGACCGCCGTGGTCGCGGCGTTGGAGCCGAGGTAGATGAGGTCGTACTTGGTGCCCTCGGGCCGCGTGGTCAGGAAGTGGCGGCCCTCGTCGATGACCAGGTCGATGCGATCGAGCGAGAGGAACTCGTCGAGCCGATGGTCGGCGATCGCCTCGGACTCGCGGCCGAGCTTCTTGACCAGGCCGTTGATCTCGACGCCGGTGACGTTGGCCTTGCGGTGCGCGAGCTCGTCGAAGACCACCATCTCCGCGCCGGTGCCGGCGAACATCACCAGGATGTTCTTGGGCTCACGGCCCATCACCCACGGCGCCTCCATGGCCGAGAGCGTGCGAGGCTCGCGGTCGCGGTCGCGGTAGCGCCACACGTGCACGTTGCTGCGCGAGTTGTCGTGGATGATCGTGTAGCTGGCCGAGCCCTTGCCGTCCTTGGGCAGCTTCTTGACCAGGGCCACGCGCGAGTGCTCGTTCCAGGCCCGCTCGATCTCCTCGTAGTCGTGCGCGGTGCCCCACTGCTCGTAGGAGACCGTGCGATCGCTGTAGTCGACCAGCCGCTCGGACACGACCGCGACGACCAGCGCGGCACCGATCACGATCATGCGCTTGCGCTTGTCCTCGATGGCGATCGCCAGCGGCACGAACGAGAGCAGGATCAGGATGACGATGACCGTGGGCAGGCCACCGAACGCGAACGCGACCGGCGTGAGCCCGCAGGCCAGCGCCGCGCCGAGCAGGTCGGCCGCGTAGATCGAGCCGATCTCTTCGCGGCGCAGCTGATAGATCGAGGTCAGCAGCCGGCCGAACGAGAAGAACGGCGCGACCATCACGACCACGAACACGGCCGTCTTCTTGGCCATGTAGTCGAGCTGGCTGCTGGTCGCCATCGTCGAGGTGACCGGCATCACCCAGCTGAAGAACACGAACGCGAACAGCAGGCCGCCGACGCACAGGCCGATCAGCACGGACAGCTCGCGCGCGAGCTTGAAGCTGGCCAGCGTGCTCGGCCGAAAGTGCACATACAGGCTCCCGAGCGCCAGACCGAGGAACGCGATCGGCAGCGCGAGGTAGGCGTTGTCGGCCCCGAGGTGGAAGTCGACCAGACGCGAGAGCACCAGCTCGTAGGTCAGGCAGCACAGCGCGGTCGCAAACACGAGGACGCGAAAGTTGGGGGCGGGCGCGGGGGTCTCTTGCATGGCAGGGATCGCGGAGGCGGGCGGGGTGTGTGTGCCCCGAACAGGGTGGGACGATCGCGGCAACATACTCGAACCCGGACCGAGGCCGTACAATGCGGGAGTGAGCCGACTCGTGCGAGCGCGTGTCGCGGGCTGGATGCTGGCGCTCGGCGGTGAGCTGGCTTGCGCGAGCGGCTGT
>DATLLB010000606.1:0-5549 GCA_035538075.1 Enhygromyxa sp. | reverse complement strand
TCTCGAACAGCAGATCCGAGCCGAGCCCGCCGACGAACAGGCTCTGGCCTTCGATCGCCTCGTCGGCGGCATCGAAGCCGCCGCTGGGGTTGGCCGGATCGGGGTCCTCGCTGGGCGCGACCGGCTCGAGCGCGAGCTCGAGCGCCTGCGGGAACGGGCCGTACTCGTCGACCGACGGGATCTGGTCGGGCGCGAGCGTGTCGAACTGGGCCGGACACTCGACCGGGCACACGGGCGTGATGCCGGAGTCGATGACCGTGACGTTGCCGTCCTCGTCACCGACGAACTGGCGGCTCTGCAGCACATGCCCGTTGCGCAGATCGATCTCGGCGACGAGGTTGCAGGTCGGGAAGCTGACGTAGGCGCTGGCGGGCGCGAGCGGATCGCAGACGCCCTCCAGCGGTTGATCGGGATCGAGCGACGGCGCCTGCGTCAGCGAGCGCGGCACCGCGAGGATCTCGGCCGGGCGAGCGCCGAGCGGGATCCAGCTGCCGCTTCCGCCTCCGTCGCCGGGCTCGAAGCGCTGCGGGATCAAGGTGGAGACCAGCTCGCTCGGCTCGTCGACGATCGGGTCGCGCCCGAGGCCCACGCGGGCCAGCTCGACCGCGTCGAGCACGGTGAGATCGCAGCTGCCGACGTTGGCCGACATGACCCGGCAGCCATCGCCGCTGGCGTCGAGGTCGGTCGGCAGCACGCCGGCGGGGATGAAGTTGTAGCCGGGGACCTCGACGTTCATGTCGACCAAGCGATTGCTGCACTTGGTGAACATCGCGATCTCGTTGCGCTCCGAATTGGCGACGAAGCCGATCAGGTGCGGGTTGTCGGACGTGCAGGAGCCGGTCTCGAGCTCGCACGCGCTGAGGGCCAGCGGCTGGGTCTCGCACTCCTCGGCATCCTCGATGCCGTCGCCGTCGAGGTCCTCGCACACGACCTCGGCGCAGATCAGCGCGACGTCGGTCGGACGATCGAGCACCCGGTTGGGGATGTCCTGCTGGTCTTGATCTTGGCAAGCCGCGGAGCCAATCGCGACGAGCAACAAAGGTGCGCGCCACCACTTCATTGGGTATAGGGCTCCTGCAAGCCGATGCGGCCGATCTCGGTGAAGCGTGACGGTCGGGTGCGGGACATGTCGATCACGCTGATGGTGGCGTCGAGGCTGTTGGCCACGTAGACGACCTCGCGGGCGACGTCGACGGTCAGTGCGTCGGGCCCGATGCCCGCGCGCGAGAGCCCGACCACGGACAGCGCGGCGAGGTCGACGATGAAGACCTCGCCGCTGCGGTAGCAGCTGACGATCCCGTACTCGTTGGAGCCGTCGTCGTAGATCACGAAGGTGGTGGGCTGCGCACAGACCTCGACCACGCCGACGTCGGCGTCGAGCGGCTCGCCGTCGGTGCCCAGCGAGGTGTCGACGCGGATCAGCCCGCCGGGGTTGCTCTGCAGCACGTAGAGCTCGTTGCCGGTGCGCGAGAAGGCGATGTCGCCCTGGATCGGGCGCGAGAGGCTGAGCCCGACGCCCGCGGTCGAGAGCCCGGTGAGGGCGATGCGGGCGAGCGGCTCGGCCTGCGGCTCACAGATGATCCCGCCGATCTCGTCGAGCTCGTCCGGGCCGACGCACTTCTGCTCGGTGTTCGGGAGCGGCTCGTGCCTGACCGCCGTGAACGCCTGCAGCTGCAGGACCCAGCGAATCGCCGAGTAGACCAGCGGGCGCGTGCAGCCGAGCGTCGAGGTGGGCACGTTGCCGCTGTCGAGATCGCAGGGCCGCTGCGCGAGCCCGAAGCCGCCCTGGATCGCCGCCGAGGCGTTGAGGTCCAGAATCTCGGCCTGATGGACGATCGCCGGTCGCCCGTCGCCGCCGACCTCGAGGCCCTCGAGATCGATCAGCGTGAGGTCCGGCGCGCCCTGATGCGACACGTAGGCGAGCGGCAGATCGGCCTGCGGACTGACGAGCACGCGGAACGGCTCGCGCGCCAGCCGAGTCGCGTCGGGATCGTTGCGCAGGAATCGGATCCGATGATCGTCGTCGCACATGCGGCCGCCGTCGGGATCGCTGGCCTGGCCGCACTCGAAGCGCAGATCATCGGGCTCGGAGCCCGACATCTCGACGTAGGTGATGCTCGGATCGCCGCGCACGGGGATCAGCACCATCGCCTCGTCGTCGCCGGGGTCGCGGTCCCAGCCCGTGGCGGGCCCCGGGAAGTTGCCGAAGTGGATGGTCGCGTCCTCGGCGACGAACGGCTCCTCCGTGCACTCGACCACCTGCGGGAGGTTGGCCACGCGACGGCAGGGCTCGGCGGTCGACAGCGGGGCGCCGGCCGAGAGCACCGCGGTCGGATCGCCGAACGCAGCCTCGAAGTAGGCGTCGAGATCGATGGCCATCAGCGAGCCGGCGTTGAAGCGGCGATCGCTGTTGGCGTTGGTCACCATCAGCCAGCGCGCGCTCGCCCGGCACTGCCCGGCCCCGCACAGCTCCCCTGCCCCGCAGTCTTCGTGGAACTCGCAGACGCCGGTCGGCGAGGAGTCGACCCGCGGATCGAGCAGCACGCCCGACGGGAACCACATCCGCTCGGCCGGAGGATCGATGCCAGGGTTGCCTTCGCCACACGAGCCCACGAGCGCGAGGCCAACGAGGGCCGTGACGACGCCGAGGCTGGGAGCGAGCCGCATGAGCTCGAAACCTAGTCAAGAACGACCGCAAACACCAGAGCCCCGCCGAGCCGATGTGAGTCAGCTGGTTCGCGGTTTGGCGATCTGTGCGAAGAACCCCAGGGAGTGCAGAGGGCCGTGCAGGTGCGGGCCGATCGACTGGCGGCACAGGTCACGCAGGGCCCGCCGCGTGTCCTTGTCGGTCTCTTGGTAGGCTGCCGCGGCTGCGCTCGGGTCGGCGTCGAGCAGAGCGATCGCCAGCCGCAGCGCGGCCGCGGGCACGCGCCGGACCATGCGGCTGTGAGCCAAGCACAGCGCTCCGCCGCGCTCGTGCGAGAACGCGACGCCCGACTCCTGCTCGTCGACCGGCGATCCGCACACGCTGCAGCGATCGAGGGCCGGCAGGAAGCCGAGCTCGTCGAGCAAGCCGAGCTCGTAGCGACGCAGCAGATCCGGCCGCGTCGCGTCCATCGCCGCTGCGATCGCCTCGCACAGGCGCGCGAACGTGGTGGGATCGGGGATCGCCTCGCCGACCAGCTGCTCGGTCAGCTCGCACAGGTACGCGACGTAGGCGAACAGCTCGAGGCTGCGGCCGAGCTGGCTGTGATCAGCCGTCGGCGCGAAGCCGGCGAGCGGGACCAACGAGCCGCGGTTGAAGGATCCGAGCTGCGCCTCCCCGCGAGCACCGACCGGCAACCCGCCGGGGAACCGCTTGCGGCTGCGTCGGGCTCCGCGAGCGATGCAGTCGATCTTCCCGCGCCCGGGGGTCAGCAAGATGACGATCAGATCGGCCTCGCGCAGCGGCCGAGTCCGCAACACCACCGCAGGGGTCGAAAGCTCGGTGCTCACATGCTGACGCCCAGCAAGACGGTAGCCAGCCAGAAGTAGAACATCAGGCCGAGGATGTCGACGGCGGTGGTGACGAAGGGTCCGGTCGAGACCGCGGGATCGATCTTGAGCCGGTGCATCAACAGGGGGATCGAGGTCCCGACCATCGCCGCGATCGTCATCGAGCCCATCATGCCGAGGGTCAGCACCGCCCCGAGCGCCAGCGGATCGTGCACGTCGGCGCCCACGAATGGCGCGACCACGGCGATCAAGACGCCGTAGAGGGCGCCGAGCGTCGCCCCGAGGCCCATCTCGCGGAACACCAGACGCCCGAGCGACGCGCTCTCGACATAGCCGACCGCGATCCCGCGCACGACGATGGTCGAGCTCTGCGTGCCGACGTTGCCGCCCATCCCGGCGATCACCGGCATGAACAGGGCCAGCACGGGCACGGCCGAGAGCGCGCCCTCGAAGCCCGACAGCGCAGCCGCGACCAACACTCCACCGAGCGCGGCGGCGGCCAGCCACGGCATGCGCACGCGGAAGCTGGTCCAGAACGAGCGGGTCTCGAACAGCTCCTCGCCGGCGCCGGCCATCTTGAGGATGTCCTCGGTCGCCTCCTCGCGGATGACATCGACGATGTCGTCGATGGTCACGATCCCGACCATCCGCCGCTGCTCGTCGACGACCGGGATCGCGATCAGGTCGTAGCGCATCGCGATGTCGGCGACCTCCTCCTGGTCGGCCTCGCGATCCACATAGACCAGCTCGGTCTCCATGATGTCGCGGATCGGATCATCGGGCCGGCGGGTCAGCAGCAGGCGCAGCGGGACCACGCCGACCAGCCGCTCGTCCTCGTCGACCACGTACACGTCGAAGGCCTGGTCGGGCGGATCCTCGATGTTCTGCAGGACCCGCACGGCCTCGGCGACCGTGACGTTGTCGAACACCCGGATGAAGTCGAGCGACATGATGCCGCCCGCGGTGTTCTCGTCGTAGCCGAGCAGCTGCTCGACCTCGTCGGCGTCCTCCGGATCGAGCCGGGTCAGGATCTGCCGCAGCCGGGTCTCCTCGACGCGCCCGAGGATGTCGGCCACGTCGTCGGCCTCGAGGTCGTCGAGCAGCACCGCGACCTCCTCGGGCGCGAGCCGACGGACGATCTCCGCGGCCGTCTCCATGCGCAGCTCGGCGAACACCGCCGCGCGCCGCTCGACCGACAACATCTGAAGGATCCGGTCCTGATCCTCCGGCGGCATGTTGTCGAGCTGCGCGGCGATCTGGACCTCGTCCAGGCGCTGGAGGATCCGGGCGACCCGCCGCGACTCGTTGCGACGCAACGGCCGGGTGAGATCAATTTGCTTGGGGCGAGGCACGCGTGCGCCTCGAGCCTACGAGCGGATCATCGACTGTGCCTGTGCGCTCGCCAGCGTGAAGGCGATCAGCACGACCAGCGCCACCAGTAGCGCCACCACCAGCCACATCAGGATCCGTGCGCTCGGCAGGTTGCTCAGCCACTGCGCGATCCAGGCCTGGGCCGAGCCACCGCGCGACTGCTTGCGCGGCATCGGCTGGGCCGTGACCGCCGAGCTCTCGCGTCGACGCGCCCGCAGCCGCTCGCGCTCGCGCGCGTAGAGCAGGCCCAGCACCACGTCCGGATCGAGCTCCAACGAGCGCGCACAGCAGCGCAGGAAGCCCTTCGCAAACACCATCCCGGGCAGCTCTTCGTGGCGATCGGCCTCGAGCAGCTCGAGCTGGGCGCGGGGGATCTTGGTGACCACCGCGAGCTGGTCGAGGCTCATGCCTTTGCGCTTGCGATGGAACTGGATGTACGCGCCCGGGGTGCGCTGCTCGGGCTCTTCAGCGGGAGCTGCCGGCTCGGCCACCGAAGCCGGCCGCCGCTTGCGACGGGGGCTGGGTTCCGATCGCTCGACCGTTTCGACGACCCGAAGGCGACCGGTGTCGACTCGCATCGGGCGCAAGCATGTAGCCAGCTCGCGCGGCCGAGCAAGGGTCGTCGTCGCCGCGCGCCGTGAGCCCGCGAACCGACTCCGAGTGCGCCAATGGGAGGGATCCCG
>DATLLB010000605.1:0-2911 GCA_035538075.1 Enhygromyxa sp. | reverse complement strand
TCGGCATCGGCAGCACGATGCCGCACGGCACCCCGGAGGACCTGCCGTCGCCGATCACCGAAGTCGGCGGGACCATCGACACGCTCGCGTGCGGCGTCGATCACTCGTGCGTGATCACGGCGGCTGGCGACCTGCGCTGCTGGGGCAACGGCGCGGCCGGGCAGCTCGGCTACGGCAACACGCAAAACGTCGGTGACGGGCCCGGCGAGATGCCGCCGCCACCGGTCGACGTCGGCGGCACACCAGTGCTGGTCAGCCTCGGTGACCAGCACTCCTGCGTCGTGCTCGACAACGGCGAGACTCGATGCTGGGGATACAACCACGCCGGCCAGCTCGGCTACGGCCACACCGAGACGATCGGCGACGAACCGGGCGAGATGCCGCCACCCGCGGTCAACGTCGGCGGCACGCCGATCCAGCTCGCGCTCGGCTACGGCTACACCTGTGCGCTGCTCGACACCGGCAAGGTTCGCTGTTGGGGACGCAATCACGTGGCCCAGCTCGGCCAAGGCCACACCAACGACGTTGGCGACAATCCGGGCGAGATGCCGCCGCCCGACACCAACCTCGGACCGAATCCGGTCACGCAGGTCGACGTCTCCGTGGCTCGTGGTTGTGCACGTTTCGACAACGGCACGGTTCGCTGTTGGGGCACCGGCATCCTCGGCTACGGCAACCTGCTCGACATGATCGGGGACAGCCCCGCCGACATGCCGCCGCCGGTCATCAATCTGGCTGGCAATGCGATCGAGGTCGAGGTCGGAGGCAGCCACTCGTGCGCGTTGTTTTCGACCAACAACGTCCGTTGCTGGGGCGACAACGACAACGGCGAGCTCGGCACCGGGGACAATTTCAACGACATTGGGGACGATCCCGGCGAGATGCCGCCCGCCGACGTCGAAGTCGGTGGCCTGGCCACGCAGCTCGGGGTCGGCGTGGGGCAGAGCTGCGCGTTGACGCAATCCAACGAGGTTCGCTGCTGGGGGACCGCCTACGCCAACGGCCAGAGCGAGACGCTCGGCGATGACCCCGGCGAGATGCCGCCGCCGCCGGTCATCGTCTACTGACCGTTTACGGGTCGTGCTCGACCAGCTCGATCGCCGAGGTCGGGCACACGCTCGCGGCCTCGCGCACGCTCGCATGCAGCTGCGGCGGAGGCTCGGGATCGAGCAGGCGCACGATCCCGTCCTCACGCTGATCGAACACCTGCGGGGCGAGCAGGACACATTGTCCTGCCCCGCAACATTTCCGGGTATCGACGATCACCCGCAATTGCCTGGGGGTCGCCATCGTGTCGCTCACCAGCGCACCGGGACCCGCTGCAGTCCGCCGATCAGCAGGCCCTCGCGCCTGACCAATAGTTCGGCCGGCAGCGCGAGCTCGAGCGAGGGCAGCCGACGCAGCAGCACGCGCAGCACGGTCTGCAGCTCGATGCGTGCGAGCGCCTGACCGACGCACGAGTGTGGCCCGGCGCCGAAGCTCAGGTGCGGGTTGGGCGAGCGGCGCAGATCCATGACCTCGGCATGCTCGAACGACTGCGCATCGCGGTTGGCCGCGGCCATGCTGCAGATCACCGTGGTCCCGCGCGGCAGCGTCTGTCCGGCGATCTCGATGTCCTGCGTGATGAAGCGCGGGAGCCCGAAGCCAGGGTTGGCGTCGAAGCGCAGCGCCTCCTCGACGGCGTTGCGCACGAGCGACGGCTCGGCGAGCAGCTGCTCCCAGTGGCCGCGATCGGCGAGCAGCATCGCGATCATCTTGCCGATCATGTTCGAGGTGGTCTCATGGCCCGCGACCAGCACGCCCTGGCCGACCAGCATCAGCTCCTGCTCGGACAGCTGCTGACCGTCGTCGACCGCGGCGATCAGCTCGCTGAGCAAGTCGTCGCCCGGATCGGCCCGCTTGGCGGCGATGTGGGCCGCGAAGTATTCGTTGAACTCCGCCTGCGCAGCGTCGATCTCCGCCTGGGCGTACTGCGTCAGGTTGAGCATCGTGTTCGACCAGTACGCGAGCTTGTCGCGATCGACGTCGGGGACCCCGAGCAATTCGCAGATCACCCACACCGGCAACGGAAAGCCCAGCGTGGCCAGCAGATCGGCGGGGCAGCCCTGCTCGACCAGCGCGTCGACGAGCTGCTCGGCCATCGCCTCGATGCGCGGCTGCATGGCCGAGATCCGCTTGACGGTGAACGACTTGGCGAGCACCCGACGCCAGCGCTGATGATCTTCGTTGAGCGCCCTCGCGGCCTCGCTCTCGAAGATTCCGCCCGCTTCGTTGGCGCTGATCCGGGCTGCGCCCTCCTGCGCGAGGTCTCGGGTGAAGCGCGTGAGCACCTGACGAACATCGCCATGGCGTGTGAGCAGCACGGCCTCATCACCACTCGGCAGACGCACTCGCGAGACCGGACACGAATTGCGCAACTCCGTCCATTCGTCCGGCGCCTCGAGCGGTCCTGAGGCGCGAAAGGGATACTCCAGGGGCTCTTTGGGGCTCATCCATGACGCGTTATGAGTCGAGTGACTCGAATGGGTCAAGCGACCCAGTGTCGAATTGCGAATGTGCTGCGGGCGCCGCGAAATATCTACGCACTGCGACGCGTAGGGGCGCGCCATGCAAGAGCGGCTCCTCTCCCTCGCGCTGTTGACCTGCAGCTGCACATCGACGGCGGATCTTCCGGACGCCACCACACTGAGCCGGTCCGTGGAATCGCCGCAGGATTCCTTGCTCGGCTTTCGTCATCGCGGCGAACCGATCCATCCGATCGCGGTGTCACGCATGACCCCGCTCGATCTCGCGAATGGCGATCCGCCGACCATCGATCTCGACGGGCAGCCCCAGATCGACGAGACGGTCGAAATTGTCGGCGCCGCGATCAGCTTCAACGACGACCAACCAGGCTGGGACGCCTACGAGG
>DATLLB010000604.1:0-17449 GCA_035538075.1 Enhygromyxa sp. | reverse complement strand
AGCGCGCTCGATCGCCTGCTGCTCGCGCCCACGACTGGCGAGCACACGCGCGACCCCAAATTCTGCGACGGCCACCAGGCCCTGACTCTTGCCCTCGACCAACACGTCCGCGAGCACCCGCTCGAAGTAGCCGAGCGCCTGCTCGGGATCGTCGAGGGCCAGCGCCGCTTCACCGAGGCCGATCAGCGCGTAGTCGAGCTCCGGGTGGCCGACGCCGAAGCGCTTCTCGCCGATCGCCAACGAGCGCAGGTAGGCCGCGCGCGCGCCCTCGAATTCGCCGGCCAGCGAGCGCAGCTCACCGAGGTTGTCGAGCGCGGCGAGCAAGTCCGGATGCTCGGGCCCAAACTGCGCCTCGAGCAGCGCGAGCGCCCGCAGCTGCGCGGCCTCGGCCTCGGCGTACTCGCCCGCGCGCTTGAGCGCGATGCCGAGGTTGACCAGCGGCGGCACCAGATCGGGATGCTCGGCGCCGACCCGCGCCTCGACGCGGGTCAGCGCCGCGCGGAAATTCGCGGCCGCCTCGACGTCGTCGCCTTCACCGAGCGCGACCGCCCCGAGCCCCGTGAGCGCCCCGGTGACCACACCGTGCTCACGCCCGAGCGCAGGCTCGACGATCGCGATGGCCCGCTCGAAGTGCTCGCGCGCGCCGGCCAGATCCTCCTCACGATAGGCCGTGTTGCCGAGGTTGAAGTGCGCGGCCCCAAGCTCCGGGTGCGCCGGACCGAGGGCGGCCTCGAGCAGCGCGAGCGAGCGTCGCTGCGCAGCTTTGGCCGCGTCGATCTGCCCGAGTCGGCTGTGCACGGCCCCGAGCTCGTCGAGCATGCGCGCGAGTCGAAGCGAGTCGGGCCCCAGCTCGGCTTCGATCAACACGGCCGCGGCCTCGAACAGCCGCAGCGCCTCGCGGTACTCGCCCGCGCCGTCGGCCGTGACCGCCAGCGCGATCAGTCGATCGGCGCGCAGCGTCGGCTCCCCGTCCACGCGATCGATCAGCGCCTGCGCATGCACATCCCACGCGCGGGCCTGCTCGGGCTTGGCCAGGCGTGCGTGCACCAAGATCAGATCGGTGGCCGTCCGCGCTGCGCTGTGATCCTCGCCCACGCGCAGCTGCTCGGCGTACGCCTGGGTCAGCGTGGCCGCGGCCGCCTCGGCGTCGCCGAGCTCGTACTCGACCCAGCCGAGCGCAGCGAGCAGCTCGCCGTGCAGCGCTCGATCGCCCGCGGCCTCGCTGCGCTCGCGCGCCGCGGAGAGCAGGGTCTGCGCTTCGTGGAGGCGACCCGCCTCGCTGGCAGCTGCGGCCGCAGCCAGGCTCTCGCGCAGCTGCTTGGCCGCTTGCGGATCGCCGGGCGCCGCTCGGCGATCGAGGGCCGCGAGCGCCTCGGTGTCGCCGCACGCTCGCGCCGACGGCAGCTTGTCGACCATGTCCACGGCTCGCGCCGCGATCTCGGGATCGGCACGCTCGAGCAGCGCGAGCGTGGCCTCGAACGCACGCTTGCGCCGCTCGAGGCACACCGCCTGAGCGACGCGCAGCTGCTCGGGCAAGCCGTCGTCCTGTGTGCACGCGCCTTGCGAGACTGCGACCCATGCAGCGACCCAGCCATCGAGCGCCGGCTCGACGCGCGTCCACATGCCCTCGCCGTGCGGGCCAGCGTCGCGCAGCGCACCCGCGATCCGCTCGCGTCGCGCGGGATCCCAGCTGCCCTCGAACAGCGCGGCCGTGTCCGAGCACGCGTCGGTGCGCTGCTCCTGCGACCACGCGCCCCAGCCGATCAACCCCGCCACCAGAGCTGCGGCGCCGAGCGACCACCCGCGCGAGCGGCCGCGCTCGGCTTGATCGAGCGCAACGGCGAGCGCCTCCATCGACGGCCAGCGTGCGGCAGGCTCGACTCGCAAGCCCCGCTCGAGCGCCTTGCGGATCGACGGCGGCACCTTGCTCTTGCTCGACGGCGCACGCAGCCGACCGAGGCTCACCGCGGCCATCAATTCGTGCAGCGTCTCGCCCGGGTACGGACGCTCGCCGTAGAGCGCGTGCCACAGCGCGACGCACAGCGCGAATTGATCGGCCGCCGGACCGCCGCGGCGACCATCGAACTGCTCCGGGGCCATGTACGCGGGCGTGCCGATCAGCGCGCCGACCTCGGTCAGCGGCGTGGCGAGCAGGTCGCTGGTCGAGCGCTCGATCGCGATGTCCTCGCGCGCCGAGGCACGCGCGAGCGAGTCTTCGTCGCCGGAGCCGTGCGCCGCCGCGAGCCCGAAGTCCATCACGCGCACGCGGCCCTGCCCGTCGATCATCGCGTTGTCCGGCTTGAAGTCGCGGTGCACCAAGCCGGCCTGATGGGCGGCCCCGAGCCCGATCGCCGCTTGCCGATAGGCCGCGACCAGCTCCGCCCACGAGCGCGGCGCAGCCTGCTGCCACGCCCGCAGCGTGTGCCCGCGGATGTACTCCATGGCCACGAACACGCGATCCTCGAACAGCCCGACGTCGTGCACGGTGATGATGTTGGGATGCGAGGTGCGAGCCATCGCCTGGGCCTCGCGCAGCAATCGACTACGCGCGGTCTCGCCGACGAAGCGGCGCCCGAGCAGCTTGACCGCGACCTCGCGATCGAGCTCGGGATCCCACGCCGCCCAGACCACGCCCATGCCCCCGCTGCCGAGCCGACGCAGCGCCACATAGCGGCCGATCGTGCGGCCGCGATCGAGGCCCAGATCATCGAGCTCGTCCGCGTCGTCGTCGGTGCCGGCGTGCGTGTAATCGCCGGTGGTGCGATCGAGCTCCGCGGCCACGGGCTCGGAGCCTATCAGTCTTCGTCGCGATCGAATCGCCGACGGAGCTTGCGGCGAAGCGCGCCCACGGTCGCGATCACCCCACTTTGGCTATTCGACGCCTCGCCCTTGGCTCGACCGAGCAGCGCCGCGAAGGGGGCGGACAGCACCATCTTCGCGAGCGCGCGCGAGAGCTCGAGCGGCGAGTCGGCCTGCGCCTCGACCCCGACCGCCTGCCCGCCGAGCCGATCCTCGATGGCCCCGCGCGCGATCGTCCGGCTGCCGTCCGAGCGAATCTCCACGACCATCCGCGCGACCACGGGCAGCTCGTCGTCGGCGGCGTCCAGGGCCTCGCTCTGCGGGTCGGGCTTGCGGGTGGGTACGGTCACGGCGGTCGCGCTCGAGCTTCCGACGAGGCCGCTGCGCTGGCAAGGTGGACGGCAGCCGCTCGGCTTGCGTACGCTTGCTGGCATGACTTGGGGTCTCAGGGCCGCTTCGGTGCTCACGCTGCTGCTCGGCGCGTGTTCGAGCGCCGATGAGCTCGCGGGCGGCGATCCGCACGAGAGCGCCGGGAGCGGCGTGTCCACGTACAACAGCGAGCAGGGCGAAGGCGACGGAGATGGCGACGGCGACGGCGATGGTGACGGCGAGGACGACGGACAGTCGACGAGCAGCGGCGGCCCGCTCGACCAAGCCGGCGAGACCGAGCGGACCTGCGATCCGTGGGCGCAAGACTGCCTCGCCGACGAGAAGTGCACGTGGGAGACGATCGACGGCGTCGCGCAGACCCACTGCGTCCGCGTCGAGCCGGACCCCAAGCTGCCCGGCGAGCCCTGCACCGTGTTCGGCGATCCCAATTCGGGCTACGACGACTGCGTGCTCGGAGCGATCTGTCACCACGTCGACGCGCAGAACCAAGGCATGTGCATGGCGCTGTGCGGCGGCTCGCCGGTCGAGCCGACCTGCATGGAAGCGGGCGCGGTCTGTCAGGTCTGCCCCGATTGCCCGTCGCTGTGTCTGCCGCTTTGTGATCCGCTCGCGCAAGATTGTGCGGATGGATTCGCGTGCCTGCCCGACTCCGGCAGCTTCGCGTGCAACCCCGACGATCAGGTCGGCCGCGGCAAGCTCGGGTCGCCCTGCGAATACACCTTTCAATGTTCGGTCGGCTATGCGTGCATCGACGCGCTCGCGGTGCCCGGCTGCGAGGGCGTGGCCTGCTGCTCGCCGTTTTGCAGCACCAGCGAGCCGATCTGCCCGGAGGGGATGAGCTGCGTGCCGTGGTTCGACGCCGACCAGGCGCCGCTGCCCGACGTCGGGATCTGCCAGGGCGTGTGATCGATGGATTACGTGGGTCGCATCTTTCGCCCGCCGAGCGAGGCGCACAGCCTGCTCCTGCAGGTCACGATCGGCTGCAGCCACAATCGCTGCGTCTATTGTGACATGTACCGCGACAAGCAATTTCGACCGAAGCCCTACGAACAGATCGAGGCCGATCTGCGCGAGGCGGCCTCGCTCGCGCGTCGTGGTTTTCGTAGCGATCGCGTGTTTCTGTGCGACGGCGACGCGCTGATCCTGAGCACCCGAAAGTTGCTGGAGATCCTCGCCGGCATCCGCGAGCACCTGCCCTGGGTCACGCGCGTCGGCACCTACGGCGACACCCGCAGCGTCGGACGCAAGTCGCCCGACGAGCTCACGCAGCTGCGCGAGGCCGGGCTCTCGATCGTCTATCACGGCATGGAGAGCGGCGACGACGAGGTGCTCACGATGATCGACAAGGGCGGCACCCGGGCCGAGCTGATCACGACCGCGAGCAAGCTGCGGGCGGCCGGGATCACTCACTCGGTGATCGTGCTGCTCGGCATCGGCGGCGTCACGCTCAGCGAGCAGCACGCCCGCAACACCGCGACCGCGCTGAGCGAGATGGATCCGCCGTACGTCGGCGCGCTGACGACCACGATCGTCCCCGGCACGCCGCTGGCCGAGCTGGCCGCGCGCGGCGAGTTCGAGCTGCCCAGCAAATTTCGCATGCTCGAGGAATTGCGCGAGCTGGTCGGCGGCAGCGAATTCTCCGACTGTCGCTTCTCGAGCAATCACGCGAGCAACTATCTGCCGCTGCGCGGCCAGCTGCCGCGCGACAAGGCGGCGATGCTCGGCGTGCTCGACGAGGTGATCGCTCGCGGCGACGAGCGCCTGCTCAAGCCCGAGCGCCTGCGGGGACTCTGATGGCCTACCAGCTGCACATCGCCAACAAGAACTACTCGTCGTGGTCGCTGCGCCCGTGGGTGCTGCTGCGCGAGCTCGGCATTGCGTTCGAGGAGCACATGCACCCGTTCGGCCAGGGCGAGTCTTTCTTTGCGTTCTCGCCGAGTGGCAAGGTGCCGTGTCTGCACGACGGCGACACCGTGGTGTGGGACTCGCTGGCGATCGCCGAGTACGTCGGCGAGTCGCACGAGGGCGTGTGGCCGCGCGACGCGAAGGCGCGCGCGTGGGCTCGCAGCGCGGCCGCCGAGATGCACTCCGGCTTCGCCACGCTGCGCCAGCGCTGCTCGATGAGCTGTGGCGTCCGCATTCGTCTGCACGAGCACCCCGACGCGCTCGCGCGGGACGTCGCGCGGATCGACGCGCTGTGGTCGGAGGGGCTGCGGCGCTTTGCCGGACCGTTCCTCGCCGGGCCGACGTTCGGGGCCGTCGATGCTTTCTTCGCGCCGGTCGCCTTTCGTGTGCAGACCTACGATCTCGCGCTCGGTGAGCCGGCCGCCGCGTATGCGCAGCGCTTGCTGGAGCTACCTTCGATGCGCCAGTGGTATGCGGAGGCGCTGATCGAGCCGTGGCGAGACGACGACCACGAAGTCGAGCTTCGGGAAGCCGGCGAGTGGCTCGCGGATCTACGCGTCGAAGCGTAGATTGGCGTCGATGTCCGACGAACAGCCGGAGAAGGCCCGCGACCCGGTGTGCGGGATGTCGGTGACGATCGCCACCGCCAAGCACACCTTCGAGCATGACGGACAGACCTATTACTTCTGCTGCAATGGCTGCAAGCAGAAGTTCTCCGCCGAACCGGCCAAGTATGGCGCCGCGCCGGCCGTCGAGCACCACGACCACGCGCACCACGACCACGCGCACCACCATCACGAGCCGGTCACGCCCTCCGGCCGCAAGCCCTGGTACTGCCCGATGTGCGCGGGCGTGGAGTCCGAGCAGCCCGGCGATTGCCCCAAGTGTGGCATGGCGCTCGAGCGGGCCCCCGGCGTGCCCACGAAGACCGTGCAGTGGACCTGCCCGATGCACCCCGAGATCATTCGGGACGCGCCGGGCGAGTGCCCGATCTGCGGCATGGCCCTCGAGCCGCGGACGATCGAGGCGAGCCCGCGCGAGAACCCGGAGCTGGCCGACATGCGTCGGCGCCTGTGGGTCTCGCTGGTGTTCAGCGTGCCGCTGTTCGTGCTCGCGATGCTGCCGATGGTGGTGCCCGGCGATCCCTTCGCCTTCATCCCGCATGCGATCCGCAAGTGGCTCGAGCTGGCCCTCGCTACGCCGGTGGTGCTGTGGTGCGGCTGGCCGTTCTTGCGCAGGGGCGCGAGCTCGCTGAAGACCCGCAACCTCAACATGTGGACGCTGATCGGCCTCGGGGTCTCGGTCGCGTTTCTCTACAGCGTGGTCGCCACGGTCGCGCCCGGGCTGTTCCCGCTCGCGATGCATGGCGATCACGGCGTGCCGGTCTACTTCGAGGCCGCGGCGATCATCGTGACGCTCGTCTTGGTCGGGCAGGTGCTCGAGCTGCGCGCTCGCTCGCGCACGGGCGCGGCGATCGAGGCGTTGCTGGGCATGGCGCCCAAGACCGCACGCAAGCTGCTCGACGACGGGCGCGAGGTCGACGTCGACATCGCGACGATCCAGGTCGGCGATCGCCTGCGCGTGCGACCGGGCGAGAAGGTCCCGGTCGACGGCACGATCCTCGAGGGTCACGGACCGGTCGACGAGTCGATGCTGACCGGCGAGCCGCTGCCGGTCGACAAGCACCCCGGCGACGCGCTGATCGGCGCCACGCAAAACGGCACCGGCTCGCTGGTCATGCGCGCCGAGAAGGTCGGCAGCGAGACCATGCTCGCGCGCATCGTCGCGCTGGTCGCCGAGGCGCAGCGCAGCCGCGCGCCGATCCAGGCGCTGGCCGACAAGGTCTCGGGCGTGTTCGTGCCGGTCGTCGTCGCGATCGCGCTGCTGGCCTTTGCGATCTGGGGGCTCGCGGGCCCCGAGCCACGCCTCGCCCACGCGCTGGTCAACGCGGTCGCCGTATTGATCATCGCGTGCCCATGCGCGCTGGGGTTGGCCACGCCGATCTCGATCACGGTGGCGATGGGTCGCGGCGCGCAGGCGGGCGTGCTGTTCGCCAACGCCGAGGCGATCGAGCGGCTCGAGCAGGTCGACGTGTTGGTCGTCGACAAGACCGGCACGCTGACCGAGGGCAAGCCCAAGCTCGCACGGGTCGAGCCGCTCGCCGGCGGGCCGAGCGAGGATCAGCTGCTGCGCTTGGTCGCGAGCCTCGAGCGCGGCTCGGAGCACCCGCTCGCGGCGGCGATCGTCGCTGGCGCCGAGGATCGGAAGCTGCGCCTCGTCGCGCACGAGCAGTTCGAGTCGCGGACCGGCAAGGGCGTGGTCGGTCGCGTCGAGGGCCGCACGATCGCGATTGGCAACCACGCGCTGCTGGCCGAGCAGGGCGTGTCGAGCTCGGCGCTGGCGGAGCTCGGCGAGCGGGCCGAGGCGCTGCGCAGCGAGGGGCAGACGGCGATGCTGGTCGCGATCGACGGCGCGGCGGCGGGGCTGATCGCGGTCGCCGATCCGATCAAGCCCACCACCCGCGAGGCGATCAGCAGCCTGCGCGCCGACGGCCTCGAGATCGTCATGCTCACCGGCGACGCCCACAAGACGGCGGCCCACGTCGCCAAGCAGCTCGGCATCGATCGCTTCACCGCCGAGCTGCTCCCGCAGGACAAGGCCGCTCGCGTGGCCGCGCTGCAGGCCGAAGGCAAGCGCGTGGCCATGGCCGGTGACGGCATCAACGACGCCCCTGCCCTCGCTCGGGCCGACGTCGGCATCGCGATGGGCACCGGCACCGACGTCGCGATCGGCAGCGCCGGCGTGACGCTGATCAAAGGTGACCTGCGAGCGATCCTCCGCGCCCGTCGGCTCAGCCGCGCGACCATGCGCAACATCAAGCAGAACCTCGCGTTCGCGTTCTTCTACAACGCGCTCGGCGTGCCGGTCGCCGCGGGCGTGCTGTATCCCTTCGCCGGGGTGCTGCTCTCGCCGATGCTCGCCGCCGCAGCGATGAGCTTCTCGTCGGTCTCGGTGATCGGCAACGCGCTCCGCCTGCGTCGCGCCAAACTATGAGTATGAAGTTTCAACCCATCACGCTCGGGCTGCTGCTCGCCACCTCCTGCGCGCGCGCCCCGGCTGCGGAGGAGAGCACACCCATGCACGAGATGAAGCTGGAGTCCTCGGCGTTTGCCGCGGGCCAATCGATCCCGAGCAAGTACACCTGCGAAGGCGACGATCTCTCGCCGCCGCTGACCTGGTCCAACCTGCCGACCGGCACCAAGTCGCTCGCGTTGATCGTCGACGATCCCGACGCGCCGGATCCCAAGGCACCCAAACGCACGTGGGTGCACTGGGTCCTCTACGAAATTCCGGCCGACGCGAGCGGCCTGCCCGAAGCTGCGGATCCCATGCCCACCGGCGCGCGCGAAGGCGTCAACGACTGGGGTCGCGCTGACTACGGTGGCCCCTGCCCCCCGGTCGGCACGCACCGCTACTTTTTCAAGCTCTACGCGCTCGACGCGTCGCTGGGCGATCTGAGCGAGCCGACCAAGGCCGAGCTGGAGGCGGCGATGCGCGGTCACGTGCTGGCGCAGAGCGAGCTGATCGGCACCTACAAGAAAAAGCACGATTGACGCTCTGGCGTCGGCACCGGTCGCAGGACTACGCTCGCGGCCTACCTTTTCCGAGAGGGGCAAACATGAAGCGCGCACTACTGGTGATGATCGGAGCCGGATGGTTGGTTGGTTGTGGCGGTGACTCGAGCAGTGATGGCTCGAACAACGACAACGCGACCGGGCTCGACAGCACGGGCGGACAAGAGCAGGGCGAAGGCCAAGAAGCGGCCGAAGCCGAGGGCGGCAGCGACGATGATGCCACCGGCGACGGCGATCCCACTGGCGATGGCGATCCGACCGGCGACGGTGACCCGACCGGCAACGACGACAACGACGACAGCAACCAGAAGTGGGACACGCTCGCGATCCCCGACGGCGGTCCGCTGAATTGCAGTGGCGGCGGTGGCGGTGGCGACTTCGAGTTCTCGTACCTGTGGGCCGCCAACAGCGACCAGGGCACGATCTCCAAGATCGACACCAAGACGGTCACCGAGGTCGGTCGCTACATCGTGCGCCCCGACAGCGCCGGCTCGCCCTCGCGCACCTCGGTCAGCCTCTCGGGCCACGTCGCGGTCGCCAACCGCAACGGCGGCGTGACCAAGATCTACGCCGACGAGCAGTTCTGCGAGGAGAGCAACGGCATGCCCGGCATCCAGACCTCCAACAGCGCCGCGTACCTGCCGTGGGGCCAGGAGGAGTGCGTGGCCTGGCACAAGCCGATGAACTACATCTCGCAGCGCCCGGTCGCGTGGGGCATCGGCAATTTCAACCAGGGCACCTGCCAGTGGGAGGACGAGGAGCTGTGGACGGCGGGCACCAACGACAACGGCTTCATCGACATCTATCTGCTCGACGGGGATGACGGCGCGACCAAGGAGATGATCCAGGTGCCCTCGAACGGCATCGGCCTCTCGGCCGATCCGACCGCCAGCTACTACGGCATCTATGGCGGCGCGGTCGATGGCGACGGCAACTTCTGGGGCTCGCAGCTGGGCGGCGAGGGTCGGGTGATTCGGGTCAACCGCGAGGACATGACCTACGAGACCTGGGCGGCCCCGCAAGGCTATTGGTGGTACGGCATGACCGTCGACTCCGAAGGCATGCTGTGGCTCTGCAGCGATCACGTCGGGCGCTTCGATCCCGAGACCGAGACCTGGGCGACCGCGCAGGTCGGCGGCTCCTCCGGCTGCATGGCCGACGCCTCCGAGGACGGCCTCTTGTGGATGGCGGACGGCTGGCAGGGCGTGGTCGGAGTCAACCGCGAGACGCTGCTGGTCGAGAAGACCTGGCCGACCAACGGCTCGTACGGCATCAGCATCGACTTCGAGGGCTATGTGTGGGCGGTCGCGTTTGGCACCAACGCCACCAAGCTGGATCCGGAGACCGGACAGACCTGGACCTACGGCGGGCTGGTCGGCGCATACACCTATTCGGACATGACCGGCTACGCGCTGACCAACGTCGGGACGCCGAGCGGCTGAGCCACCGGTCGCCGCCACTCGAAGCTCCGCTACGCTTCCCCCCGACGAAGTCCTTCGGAGGGGGGCAGCCGAATGCAGCGCCGAAACATCTCGATTTTGGGCTTGGGTGTCAGTTTTGGATTGCTGGCCAGTTGCGGCGGCGACTCGCGCGGCGCTGACTCGGACGGCAATGGAATCGAGGATCCCGGCGGACTCGACGAAGTCGGCGATGGCGACGGTGATCCCGTTGGTGATGGTGATGGCGATCCCGTTGGTGATGGCGACGGTGATGGCGATCCCCCAGGTGATGGCGACGGCGATGGCGATGCTACCGAGGACGACGACTCGGACGACTCGCACGGCAGCGGCGACGGCAAGTGGGACACGCTCGCGATCCCCGACGGCGGCCCGCCCAATTGCGCCGGCGACGGCGGTGGTGACTTCGAATATAGCTACCTGTGGGCCGCCAACAGCGACCAGGGCACGATCTCGAAGATCGACACCAAGACGGTCACCGAGGTCGGCCGCTACGTCGTACGCCCCGACAGCAACGGCTCACCCTCGCGCACCTCGGTCAGCCTCTCGGGCCACGTCGCGGTCGCCAATCGCAACGGCGGCGTGACCAAGATCTACGCCGACGTGGATCTCTGTCGAGAGAGCAACGGCAAGCCCGGCATTCAGACCTCCAATAGCGCGGCGTATCTGCCGTGGGGCCAGGAAGAATGTGTGGCTTGGTACAAGCCGATGAATTACCTCTCGCAGCGCCCGGTCGCGTGGGGACCCGGCACATTCAACTCCGGCACCTGCCAGTGGGAAGACGAAGAGCTGTGGACCTCGGGCACCAACCAAAACGGCCCGATCGACATTTACGTGCTCGACGGTGACGACGGCACGACCAAGGAGATGATCACCGTCCCGAGCGGCGGCAACGGCCTCTCGGGCAGCTTCGACGGCCAATACTACGGCATCTATGGCGCCGCGGTCGACGGCGACGGCAATTTCTGGGGCTCACAATTGGGCGGCGAGGCCAAGGTCATTCGCGTCAATCGCAAGGACATGACCTGGCAGACCTGGGCGGCCCCGAACGGCTATTGGTGGTACGGCATGACCGTCGACTCGGACGGCATGCTGTGGCTGTGCAGCGAGACGGTCGGCCGCTTCGATCCGGAGACCGAGACCTGGGAGACCAACTTCGTCGGCGGCTGGACCGGATGCATGGCCGACGCCGCCGAGGACGGGCTCTTGTGGATGGCCAACGGCGACGGCGTGGTCGGGGTCAACCGCGACACGCTGCAGGTCGAGAAGTCGTGGGCGACCAACGGCGCCTACGGCGTGAGCATCGACTTCGAAGGCTACGTGTGGGCGGTCGCGTTCGGCAGCAACGTCACCAAGCTCGATCCCGCGACCGGGCAGACGTGGACCTACGGCGGGTTGGTCGGCGCGTACACGTACTCGGACATGACCGGCTACGCGCTCACCAACGTCGGCACGCCGAGCGGGTGAGCGGTCGGTCGGGGCGCTCAGGTCAGCGAGCCGATCCACAGCCCGATCTTGATCCCGCCGTGATCGGTCATCAGCGCGCGAGTGAGCGGCAGCTTGGTCGCGTGCGCGAGCGCAGGCTCGTTGGTGATCAGCCCGATGCGCACCGGCTTGGGCAAGCGCTCGGCCAAGTTGCCGAGGCTCGCGTAGAGGTTGCGCAGCCGGCTGGGATCGCCGGTCCGCTGCCCCCACGGCGGATTGGCGAGCAGCACCGTGCCGTCGCCTTTGAGCGTCGGCAGCTCGGCGTCGCCGAGCGAGCGCTCGAGGAACTGCACGCGCTCGCCCACGCCCGCACGCGCGGCGGTTCTCCTGCATGGACATGCCCGACTTCGACGCGAAGCTGTTCGAGCAGGTCAAGGCCAAGCTCGCTCGGCCGGCCCGCGACGCCGGGCCGCCAGCCGGCGAGGATGATCAGCGCGCGAGCGATGTCCTCGCGCAGCGGCGCCTTGGCGCCCTCGAGCCGCCAGCCGCGTTTGTGCAGCAGCATGCCGGTGGTGTCGACGCTGATCGTGCAGCGATCGCGGACCAGCCGGACCTGGATCAGCGTGGGCTCGCGCGGCCCCTCGCCGAGCTCGCCACCGCCGGGGCCCCGCGCTTCGTCGGCGCGCAGCTTGACCTTGCCCTTCGTGCGCAGCGTGATGCCTCGCTCGATCCGCTCGGCGATGCCATTGGTGTGATAGAGGCGCGAGCGCTTGGCGTGCGCGCGCACTCGGACGCCGCGATCGGGCGCGAGCCATCGCTCCCACTCGAGCGCCGCGGCCACGCGCTCGAGCTTGCGAAAGTCGCGAACGATGAAGTCGGCGATGTGCACGAGCACCCGCAGACCCAGCGCGCAGCCGAGGTTGAGTCGATAGACGGTCTCGCGGTCGCCGAAGCAGCTGACCCCACCGGGCACCGGCGCGGCCTCTTCGACGCCGAGCGCCTCGAGCTCCTGAGTGAGCAGCGGCTCCAGACCGGGAGCCGAGGCGACGAACAGACGTAGGCGATCAGTCATGGTTGGGACTCCTCGTCGCGATCCCACGGCCGCAGCTCCGGGCCGAAGCGCTCGCGTCGTTCGTCGCGCCGCCGCTGCCGGGCTTGCTCGTCGGGATCGTCGGTCCAGTCGAGCGCCAGCTCCACTCGGGCCGGGGGACGCTCGACCGTGATTCGCTTGTTGGGGCCGCCGCGCTGGAGCGCGTCGATCAGGGCCGTGCGCCCAGCATCTCCGAGCTGGTCGATCGCGAGCTCATCGACCGCGACGATGCGATCGCCGACCTCGAGACCGGCCTTGGCCGCGATCCCGTCGGGCACCACCTCCTGCACGCGGCTGTGCTCGTCGAGCACCACGCCGAGCATGCGCGAAGGCAGCCCGAACGCGTTGTGGCGCTCGAGCGGCGCCTCGATCATGGCCAGGTTCCAGGCCGCGATCGCAACCACGAGCGCGGAGTGACGCTGGTACTCGTCGATGACCGCGTCCGCGTCGTCGTGCTGGGTGTGGTGGTATCGCTCGTAGTCCGAGCGCCCCGCCTGATCCCAGAAGAACCCCGGCACCTCGGCGGCCATGAACGAGCTCGAGTCGCTCGGCTCCCACGGCAGCGCCTCGACCAGCCGCAGCGCGAACGGCATGGTCTCGGGCGCGAGCTTCTGGATCGGCGCGAACACCTGCTGCATCGACGTCCACATCTCCGGGGTCACGGCGACGCCCGAGATGTAGTTGGTCCCGTGATCGTGCACGAGCACCGCGCTGATGCCCTCGAGCAGCTCGGGATGCGCCTCGACCCACGCCTTCGATCCGAGCAGCCCCTGCTCCTCGCCCGACCAGAGCATGAAGCTGATCGTGCGTCGCGGCTGCACGCGCTCGCGCTCGCACGCGGCCGCGATCAGGCGCGCGGCCTCCATGGTCGTGGCCACCCCGGTCGCGTTGTCGACCGCTCCGCTCGCGCCGTCCCACGAGTCGAGGTGCGCGCCCACGATCACGCGCTCGTTCGGCAGCGCCGCGCCAGGCAGCTCGGCGATCACGTTGTGGACCGGCACCGGTCCCGGCAGCAGACGATTGGCGACGCCGAACTCGAGCTCGACGTACTCGCCCGCGTCCATGCGATCGAGCAGCGCCGCGTGCTGATCGCCGCGCAGCCGGATCTCGACGCGCTTGGGCAGCTCGTGGGGATCGAGTCGGTGATCGCCGTGGCTCTCGATCAGCGAGTCGTCCGCGTCGCCGGCCGCCCACACCAGCCCGGCGATCGGCGCCCGATCCAGCGCGCGCTCGATCTGCCTGCGCAGCGTCGCGTCGATCGAGCGGCGATCGAACTCGTGCGGCAACATGATCCACGCGCCTCTGAGGTACGGCTCGAGCTCGCGCAGCCGGCCGGCGGTGCTCGGGTAGCGCAGCGCTTGGCCACGCACCGGACCGCCAGCTTCGAGGCCATCTTGTCCGCGGGTGCCGGGGGTCCACGCCCAGGTCGTGAACTCCAGAGACTCGCGCTCGGGCCGGATCACCTGACCGGTCGCCTTGCCCCGCTCGAACCCGACCGGCAGCTCGCCCCAGCGCTCGCGCGTGACCGCGAGCCCCCAGCTCTCGAAGCGCTCGACCGCCCAGCGCTCGGCGTTGGCCAGCTGCGTCGAGCCGGTCAGGCGCGGCCCGATGTCGATGGCCAGCGCTCGCACGTGATCGTCGACCTCGCTCTCGATCGCGGCAAACTCGACGATCGCGGTGACCACCGGATCGCTCGAGATCGGCTCCGGCTCGGGCGCCACGGCCACGGCTGCGGGCTCGACGGACGGAGCCACGACCGACTCGGGCACCGGGTGCTCGGCCTTCGCACAGCCTGCCCACACAACCAGCATCGCGAACGCCAGCGGGCGAGCGACAGGCGGCGATGCGACGACGAGCGACATGCCTCGGGCATCATCGCACATTCGCGCGCGGACACACCGCTGCGCGCGGGCGCCTGCGACTACAGCGGTGCAAACGGTGAACTGCGGCCGCGACCACCGCCGCCGCCTAAATCTCGTGATCGGGCTCGGTTTGTGGTCAACTCGTCGCGGAGGTCTCCTCAAATGGTACGCGCACGCTTGGCTTCGATCTTGGTCCTGATCTCGGCGGCAGCGATCGGCTGCAATGACTCCGACCGCTCCAGCGACGGGGCTGACACGGGCATCAACTCGGCTGCAGACGAACAGGGCACCGACGGCGCCGAGGCCAACGACGACAACACCACCACCAACGGCGGCGACGGTGATGGCGACCCAACCGCGGGTGACGGTGACGGCGACCCAACCACCACGGGTGACGGTGACGGCGACGACGGCAACGACGAGTCCAGCACCAAGTGGGACCTCAACGCGATCCCCGACAACGGCGGATTCAACTGCGGTGGTGGTGGCGGCGGCAACATGGGCGAGCCCGAGTTCTCGTTCCTGTGGGCGGCCAACAGCGCCGAAGGCACGATCTCGAAGATCGACACCGAGACCGTGCAGGAGATGGGTCGCTTCCGCGTGCGTCCAGATGGTGCCGGCAGTCCGTCGCGGACCTCGGTGAGCTTGAGCGGGCACGTGGCCGTCGCCAGCCGTGAAGGCGGCGTGACCAAGTTCTACGCGACCGAGGAATTCTGCGAGGAGAGCAACGGCATCCCCGGCATCCAGACCTCGATCAACAACGTCGCGCTCGCGTGGGATCAAGAAGAGTGTCGCGCTTGGCACACGCCGTTCGGCTACAGCAGCCAGCGACCGGTCGCGTGGGCGCCCGGCACCTTCAACGCCGGCACCTGCGAGTGGGAAGACGAGATGGTGTGGACGGCCGGCCGCGTCGGCCAGGGCGGCGACCAAGTCATCCTGCTCGACGGCGAGACCGGTGAGATCGTCGAGATGGTCGACGTCCCCGGCCTCAAGCCCGATCCGTACGGCATCTACGGCGCAGCGGTCGACGCCGAGGGCAACTTCTGGGGCACCGGTTGGGCGTCCGGCAACCACCTCGTGCGCGTCGAAAAAGACACCATGGAGGTCACCGTGTGGCCCGGCCCCACGCAGTCGACCGGCTTCGACTCGCACTGGTACGGCATGACCGTCGACGTCGACGGCTACGTGTGGAACTGCGCGAGCCGGGTCGCTCGCTTCGATCCCGTGACCGAGCAGTGGGCCGTCAGCGACGAGCTCGGCACCTGGACCGCCGGCTGCATGGCCGACGCACAAGAAGGCGGCCTGCTGTGGCTGGGCTCGGCCGGCGTGCGTGGGCTCGACCGCCAGACCATGCAGGTCATCTACAACTGGCCGACGCCGGACTCGTACGGGGTCAGCATCGACCACGCCGGTTACGTGTGGGCGGTCAACGGCAGCGGGGCCCATCGCGTGGATCCGATGAACGGCACCGTGACCTCCTATAACGGGTTGGTCGGCGCGTACACGTACTCGGACATGACCGGCGCTGCCCTCTACGCCGTCGGTGGCCAGCCGAGCGGCTGATCAGTCTGGCTGCGCCTGCGCCTGCAGTCGGCCTGCCACGTGCTCGCGCAACGCCTCGCGGCGCAGCTCCATCGAGCTGTCCGCGGGATGGCGCGAGGTCAGGACGATCCGGTTCGATTCGTCGACCAGGTACCAAGTCGGGAAGGCCGTCAACTCGAAGGCGCTCCGCAACGCTTCTCGGGTCTCACCGGGCGTCATCACCACGTGATGCCACGGCATCGGCCACTGGCCCGCGCGAAACTTGGCGACCACGTCCGGGCTCTCGTCCTCGGCGAACGACACGATCGCCAGCCCGGCCTCGCCGTATGTAGCGATGAGCTCGTGAAACAGCGGGAGGTCGTCCTTGCAGCCCTTGCACCACGTGCCCCAGAAGTGGATGAGCGTCAGCTTGGCGGGCAGGCGATCATTGTCGATGTGCTCACCCGTGATCGTGGTCGCGGCGAAGTCGGGCAGCTCGCTGTCCGGCTGCGGGCCTTGGCTGGCCAGCGTCTGTGCGTGGTTGAACACCGGATTGCGCCCCGACGCCTGCACGCGCGGATCGTCGGCCAGCGGAGCCAGACGCTCGACCTCGTCATGCTGGCCGGCTTCCACCGCAGCCTCGTGGGCGCTCCTCAGCAGCAAGAAGGCCATGTCGGGATCGGGGTGCTGCTCGAACGCTCGCATGAAGTAGTCACGATTCCCGAGCACCCGCGTGGCCACGACCAGCGCGCGAGCGTCTTCGACCCAGCGCCACGAAGACGGCTCGAGCTCGGTCAGGAGCTCTCGTGCGCAGGTCTCATCGCTCGCGTGGACTTCCGCCATGGGCTCGCGCGCACCGAGATAGGCCATGCAGAGCGCGATGCGGATCGCAGGCGTCTGCGCGCGCGCGAGCTCGTCCTCGATCATCGCACGCCTTCGTGCAGGCGGCGGACACTCTGCGGGCCCGCTCCTGCACAGCGCCCCACTCTGCAGCTCTCCGAGCCGTCGTGTGTCATTCATCGGACCGACGTACGCGACCGAGGATTGGCCCTGAGCGTCCTCGCCCTTGCTGGCCAGTCGAACCTCGAGTTGGACCTCGCTGCCGTCCGCGTGGACGACCGTTCCGGTCGCGACATAGCCCTTCGCCCCAAACAGCAGGTGGCGCGCACCGAAGCCTCTCAACGTCACCGAGAATCCCCCGTCGGCCGCCACGGGCAGGAGCGAGTCCCTCTCGATCATCTGCACTGCCCCGCGAGGAAGCGCGAGCACGTCGGCCGACTCGAGCGGCGATCCATCGAGCGACAGCACGCGCCCGCGGACGAGCGTGCATTCGTCACACGACGGGGCTGGCTCTGGGTCGGCGGG
>DATLLB010000603.1:0-12160 GCA_035538075.1 Enhygromyxa sp. | reverse complement strand
GTCCACCTGTGCTCGATCGTCAACGCCAAGCAGGGCGGCTGCACCGAAGACTGCGGGTTCTGTTCGCAGTCCAAGCACTTCGAGACCCACATCAAGCCGAGCAAGTTCTTGACCAACGACGAGATGGTCGCGGCCAGTCGCAAGGCGCTCGGACAGCGCGCCACCGCGCTGGGCTTGGTCACCGCCACGCGCGGCATGGACGACGGCGACAAGGCGCTCGACCACATGGTCGGTGCGATCAAGGCCGTGCGCGACGCGGGTCACACCGAGGCGCACGCGAGCCTCGGCTTCGTCGACGAAGCCGGCCTGCGCCGCCTCATCGACGCCGGCCTGACCGAGCTCAACCACAACCTCGAGACCGGCCGCAGCTACTTCTCGAAGATCGTCACCACCCACACCTACGACGAGCGCATCGAGACCGTCCGCACCGCCAAGGCGCTCGGCCTGCGGACCTGCTGCGGCGGCATCTTCGGCATGGGGGAGGCGCCCGAGCACCGCGCCGAGCTGGCCATGACCCTGCGCGAGCTCGACGTCGACGAGGTCCCGCTAAATTTTCTGGTCTCGATCGACGGCACCGCGCTCGAGCAAGTCGAGCCGCTCGCGCCGATGGAGATCCTGCGCATCATCGCGTGCTTCCGGCTGGCGCTGCCGGGCCAGAACATCTTCATCGCCGCCGGGCGCATGCACCTCGGGCACGCGCTGCCGCTGATGTTCTCCGCCGGCGCGAGCGGGATGATGGTCGGCGACTTCCTGACCACGCCCAATCGTGGGGTCGCGGAGGATCTCGCGATGATCGACGAGCTCGGCCTCGAGACCCAGGTCTGCGGCGACGTGCGGCCGGAGATGCAGCGCGCGTCGGTGGTCGGGCTCGGCGAGGGCCGTCGCTTGCCGGTGCTCGCAAGCTAACTTGATTGACCCGTCGGCCAGACGTCGGCGAGCAGGTCGAGCGAGCGCAGCCTCGCGTCGATGGTCGGCGACGCGAACACGACGATCAGCTCGTCGGCGTCGGCGTGCTTGGTGAACTCCTCGAGGTAGCTCGCGACTGCCTCGGGCGTGCCGATCGCCGAGTAACGCATCATCTGCTCGATGTGCTGGCCCTGGGGCGTGCGCAGCAGCAGGTCGGCGTCCTCGTCGGAGATGTCCCGGCCACGACCGAGCAGGATCGCCACGCGTGCGCGCCTGATCTCGTGCGCCTGCGCCCGCGCGTCGGCGTCGGTCTCGGCCGCGATCACGTTGACGCCCGCGATCACGTGCGGCCGCTCCAGCTGCTCGGATGGCTGAAACTCGCGACGGTAGAGCGCGACCGCCTCGCGCAGCGCATCGGGAGCGAAGTGCGAAGCGAACGCGTACGGCAGGCCTAGCGCCGCGGCGAGCTGGGCTCCAAACAGCGACGAGCCGAGGATGTAGAGCGGCACGTTGGTGCCCGCGCCCGGCGTGGCCTCGACACCGGGCACGCGGCTGTCTCCCGCGAGATACGCCTGCAGCTCGAGGACGTCCTGCGCGAACGTATCGGCCGCGCGAGGCGAACGGCGGAGCGCTCGCATCAGCGTGTTTTGATCGCTTCCCGGCGCGCGCCCGAGCCCGAGATCGACGCGACCCGGATGCAGCGTGGCGAGCGTGCCGAACTGCTCGGCGATCACCAGCGGCGAGTGATTGGGCAGCATGATGCCGCCGGCCCCGACGCGGATGGTCCGGGTATTGGCGGCGATGTGGGCGATCAGCACGCTCGTCGCCGAAGAGGCGATCGCGGCCATGTTGTGGTGCTCGGCGTACCAGACCCTCGCATACCCGCGCTGCTCGGCTCGCTGTGCCAACGCGACGCTGCCATCGAGCGCGTGCTTGACCGTCTCGTGTTTGCCGATGATCGCGAGATCGAGGATGGACAGCGGAACGGGCACGGGCAGGTCTATAGCACGCACCCGAAATCCAATTGACCGCTCGAGCGCGGAACCGCCGAGGTCCCCGCCTGTCTCCAGCGCGTGCCCAAGCCTTGGAAGATCACGCTCACACTCTCGCTGCTGCCCGTCTCGCTCGCGCTCGCCTGTGAGGCCCCCGCCGAGCAGTCCGCTCCACCCCCGCCGGTCGCCACGCCCGACTCCGAGCCCCGCGTCGCAAACCAACGTGCCCCGACTCCCGTGCAGGAGAGCGCCACGTTCCTGCTGCACAAGGTCGAGCGCCTGGTCGGCGAGGAGCACGTACGGGTGCAGAAAGAGCCGCTCCCGGAGCTTCACGCGCTGTTCGTCCACTCCGAGCGCGGCGATCGGGTCCCGCTGGCGACGACGCTCAGCTACGGTGACGACGGGCTACCCAGCCGCTTCCAAGTGTGGGGAAAGACTTCGGCCTTCACCGAGATCGACATCGACATCCTGGTCGAGGACGGTCACGCGTATGTCCGCGATGGGGCCGAGTCGCGCACGATCGATGCCCTGCCGGAGCTCTACTTCATCGCTTCCGGTGCTGCCCCGCTGGCGATAAAGGAGGCCCTGATCGCGTTCTGGCACCTCCACGGGCGCCCCGAGGCGATTCCTCTGCTGCCGAGTGGCACCGCGAAGATCCGCAAGCGAGGCACCGACGTCTTCGAGCTCGGCGGCGACAAAGTCGAGCTCGAGCGCCTGCATGTCGCGGGGGTGACGTGGGGAGCCGAGATCGTCTGGATCGACGCGCAGCAACGTCTGGTCGCGGCGATGATCAACGACGCGCTGTACAGCCACGTCGAGGTCGTGCGGCAAGGCTACGAGCCGCTGCTCGAGCAGCTCATCACGCGCGCCGGCGCCGAAGGCAAGGCGATCATCGACGAGCAGCTGCCCGCGCCCATGCACGAGGGCCGCTACGCGATCGTCCACGCGCGCTTGCTCGACGGCACCGGAGCCGCGCCGGTCGACGATGCGGTGGTCGTGATCGAGGACGGCAAGATCGTCTCGGCCGGCAATGGCGAGCCACCGAACGACATGGCGATCCTCGACGCAAAGGGCCAGACGCTGCTGCCTGGGCTGTGGGACATGCACGCGCACTTCGAGATGGCGGAGTGGGGTCCGATCTATCTCGGCGCCGGGATCACGACGGTGCGCGACCTCGGCAATTCGTTGGCGTTCCTGCAGGGTGTGCGCGGCGGCAAGCTGGCGCCCCGGATCCTCTGCGCCGGGTTGGTTGACGGTGCAGATGGCCACGCCGTCGGCAACCTGATCGTCCGCACGAGCAGCGACATCGAGCCCGTGCTCGCCAAGATCGAGGCCGCCGGCTGCGAACAGGTGAAGGTCTACGCGTCGTTCGATCCGGCGCTGGTGGCCCCGCTGGCCAAGCAGGCCCATGCGAAGGGCCTCGAGATCGGCGGACACATGCCGCGGCAGATGAAGCTGCGCGACGCCGTGAACGCGGGCTTCGACTTCGTCGCCCACACCGACGGCATCCTCGAGATGGTGCTGCTCGAAGCCGAGCACGGCAACCTGGCCGCAGCCATGCTCGCGCTCGATCTCGAGGGACCCCGCGCACGCGAGGCCTTCGCGTTCTTGGTCGAGCATGGGACCGTCTACGATCCGACCTTGGCCATCAGCGAGCTGTTCGTGCTGGGTGTGTCCAACGAGCCGGGCTTGGCCAAGCTGCCGCCCGAGCTCAGCGAGGCGCTGGCCGTGTTCACCGCGCCCGTCGACACCTCGTCGCCCGAGTTCCAGATGAAGCAGGGGTTCTTCGACAAGCTGGTCGCGCTGATCGGGGCGATGCACCGCGCCGGGGTGGCGATCGTCGCCGGCAGCGATACTTGCGTCGCGGGGCACAGCCTGCACCACGAACTCGAGCTCTACGTGCAGGCGGGCATGAGCCCGATGGAGGCCATCCAGTCGGCGACCACGGTGCCCGCTCGGGTGATGGGGCGCGAGCACGAAATCGGCACGATCGCGCCGGGGATGGCGGCTGACCTGATCCTGGTCGATGGCGATCCGCTGGCCAACATCTCCGACCTACGCAAGGTCACCACCGTGGTCACGGGCGGACGCGCCTACGAGACCGCACGATTGTGGCCGCTCGTAGGCTTTCAACCATAGGCGCTGCGGCACGGTGCTGGCGAGCTAATCGTCGATCTCTTCGTCGACGATCGAGCCGTCGTCGACCGCAATCGCAATCTCGTGGGTCATTCCGTCCTTGGCCCGGACCTCGACTTCGTATACGTCGCGACCGCGCTCGCACTCGCGTTCGCTGCCGATGACCTCGCCGCTGCCGACGTGGTCGAGCGCAACTAATTCGGCCTCGGCACGCGTGAGCGCGGGAGACTTGGTCTTTGGACAGGTGCCTGCCTCGCTGACGGACGGTGCCATCATCGAGCCGAACATCAACGTGGCGATCAGTGCTTGTCGCATGGACACAGCCTGCGCTGCCGACCTGAACCGGAGCCGAACGACGGCGAGCCACGAGCGGCGACCACTCTTCGCCGCAAGGCTTTCGCGGGCGCGGGTGACGAACCCGTCGTATGCACAGGCGCGTGTCCGTCCCGCTGCAGATCACCCCCGAAACATTCACCGGATTCTCGCTCGAGCCGATCGTCGACGAGCTGCTCGCGTCCAGCGAGCTCGCGCGCGAAGGCAAGACCGCGCGCACGCTGATCAAGTCCAAGCCGCTGACGGTGGTGCTCACCGCGTTGCGTGCAGGCGCGATGCTGCACGAGCACGCGGCCCCCGGCTCGGTGCTCGTGGTGCCGCTGCGCGGCGAGGTGACCTTCGAGCACGCCGCCGAGTCATCGCGCGTGGCCACCGACGGCGGCGCGGTGACGCTGATGGGCCCCGGAGTTCGGCACACCGTGCGGGCCCACTCCGACAGCGCGTTCCTCCTACTCGTGGGCGGGCGCGAGTGATGGTCGGGCAACACGGCGCCGCCCTGCGAGCCTGGCTCTCGCGCGACCACGCGGAGATCGACATCCTGCTGCGGACGGCCCTCGACGCCGAGCCGTTCGACGCGGCAACGTTTGCCGAGTTTCGCGAGCGACTGCTGCGGCACATCGGGATCGAGGAGCGCCTGCTGTTCCCCGCGGTCAAGCGGGTCAACGAGGGTCGACTGCCCGAAGGCGCGAGGATGCTGCGGATCGATCACGCCGCGCTCAGCAGCCTGCTGGTGCCGACGCCCGATCGCGCGCTGGCGATCGAGATCGCCAGCTTGCTCGCGCGACACAACGATCTCGAAGAGCGTCCGGGCGGTGCCTACGATCAGTGCCTCGAGCTGCTCGACGAGCAGACCGCCGAGGAGCTGCTCTACGCCGCCGACGGCCGGCTTCCGGTGCCGACCGCGAGGTACTTCGACGGCCCCGGCACGGTTCGCACCGCTCACGCAGCGCTACAAAAAGCCCAGCGGGTGCATTGATTCAACCTGCGTACTTCGGATCGTTGCGCCGCCGCCAGTCGAAGTTCGGGACCTCGCGCCACTCGAGCTGCGATTGCCCCCACCCGACCCGGGTCACCGCCAATTCGCGCTGCGGTCGCAAGATTCGATATTGCACGAACCTCTGCATGCGCGGGCTGTTGGCGACCGGCAAGTGCTGGAAGATCGGCTGGGCGATGACCTCGAAATTCCACCAGCTGCCCCAGTCGTAACGATTGGCGATGAAGCTGTTGCTGGAGCCGAGCTTGATCGAGACGAAGCGGGTCGGCTGCAGGACCAGCCGCGCCCACGTGCGAAAATCGGCGCTCTGCTCGGGCGGGACTGCGAACGCGTTGCGGGCCGCGTCGTAGCTGCTCTCCACGCGAATCCAGCGATCGCGGTGACGCCCGGCGAACACCAGGCGCTCGACGTGCATGCCCCAATCGCGGTGGACCTGGGCGGTGAGCGGGACCTGAATGTACCAGATCGGCGTGGGCCCATCGGGCGCGGCGCCGGAGTCCTGCTCGGCGGTGACCCACTCGGTCTCCATGCGATTGTTGGTCAACACCCCCTGCGAGGAGACATCGACGTAATCCATCGCGACCGCCCCGCGAGCCTTGCGGCGGTTGTTGGCGCTCAGCGTCTTGACCTCGCTGAGCCGGCCGTTGCTCGGATCGAATTTCACCAGCGTACCGCCGGGCCGATCCGAGCCCCAGCCGAGGAACTCGCCGTCGCGATTGTAGCGAGGGTACGGCCCTGCCGAGTCGGACACGATGATCGCCGGCTCGGCGTTGGCGAGATCGGCGGGGATTCGGCAGAGGCTCAGGCGATCGTTGGGATCGGTGTCGTACAGATCCGCAGGAATCTCGTCGCCGGCCCGGGCCTGCAAGAGATGCAGCCCGCGGCGGTGCGAGTGGCCGGTCAGCACCACCTGCAACTGCCGACCCGCGAGCATGTTCATCAGCGCGCCGCGGTTGGACTCGAAGGTGCCCATCTCGAAGCGGCTGTAGTCCTCGGTCCCCCACGAGTCCTCGTTGAGCCTGAAGGTCCCGCGCGAGCTTCGAGCCCCACCCGGGTGCATGGGCACGGTCTCGATGTAGCTCAGGAACGTGAAGTGCGAGGTGAGGATGACCTTGCGTTGCTCGCGTTGATTGACCGCGTTGCGCAGCAGGGAGAGCTGCGGATCCGTGATCGCGTCGTCGGAGCGCGGCAGGTGACCGCCCGCCTGCCCGCCGCGCGGATCGATGAGGTCCTCGCTGGTGCCCCAGCCGAGCCCGACCAGCGACTGCTTGGGGAACTTGAACCACCAGTCGTTGAACGGGGTCAGGACCAGGTGAAACCAGTCGAACCACTCGGCATCGAACGAGCTCGACGCGCTGCGCAGCAGGCCCGCGCTCGGCCCGAACGAGAGCAGCGCCTCGTAGAAGGTCAAATTGAGATCGGCAGGGATGCCCTCGTTGGTGCGGCTCGAGGTCACGACCGCGTTGAGCCGCGGCGAGATGCCGAACGCGTCGACGTAGCAGTCGTGGTTGCCGGTGATGCCGAACACCGGCCGCGTGTGGTTGGTCATCGCGTCGACGATGAACGAGTAGAACGCGACCAGATCGAGGCCCGCCGGATACGACGCGTCGGTGTAGGCGTCGCCGTCGATGTTCATCGCGTCCCAGATCTGCACGGGCGTGTTGGCGCTCGACAGCACGCGATCGGCGTTATAGGCGTTGCGGATGTGATCGACGATGTCGCCGCCGACGATGATCGCGTCGGCCTCACCGGCGACGCGGCGCAGCACCGCATGAAAGCTGCGGTTGTTCTCGGCCAGCAGCTCGCCGATCTTCGGCGACTCGTCCTCGAACTGCCCGTCGCCGTACTCGATCACCCGGGCGTTGGTCTTGCCGAGGATCTGCCAGCGCGTGTTGACGTGGATGTCGGAGACGTGGCCGAAGTCGAGGTACTCGCGGGCATCGTCGCCGCTGAGCACGAACAGCGGGTGATAGGACTGGATCGGCGCGTTGGGATCGACGCGCGAGATGTCGACGGTGTTGCCCGACATCGGAAACGCGTAGCGACCCCGCGACGGCAGGCTGTTTTGATTGCTCGCGGTGTCGGCCCCGAAGCGGCGATCGAGCATCTCGCGGATCATCTGATCGCTGAGCTCGCGCCCGGCGACCGCCATCTGCGAGACCCGCTGGGTCGCGCCCTCGTGCGTGCGGTAGCCGGTGAATTTCCGCGCCCACGATGCGTACGGGTACTCGTCGGGCGGCGAGCTGATCGGCAGCGCGCTCGCGCGAATCTTGACCTGCCAGACGCGATCGATGTTCTTGTCGAGCAGCGCCTCGCCGTACGAAGGGTGCAGGATCCCCGCGAACTTCGAGTGCGTGGCGATGATGGTCTCGCCGTCGTCGTCGACCCGCCCCATCGAGGCGACGATGATGTTGCCGGCCGCGCCCGAGAACAGCGGCGAGGCGCTGACCGGCTTCTCGGCCCGCAGCGCCGCCGAGATCTTGAGCTGACGATTGACCATGTCGCGCGTCAGGTCGCGCTCGGTGGCGATCAGCAGCTCGAGCCACGGCTCGTCTTCGTGGCCGTCGATGTAGACCAACGGCGTCATCAAGGCCGGGAACAGGATCACGCCGCGCGTGACCGCGGTCGCGGTTGCGACCGTGGTCGGGCTGCGCTGGCCCGCCGGACCGATGGTCGGCGGAGGTGGAGGCGGCATGATCCAGATGAAGTTGTAGAGGTCACGGGCCACGAGCGCCTCCCCAGGTCATCGAGCCGTCGCCGTACTGATCGCCATCGAGGCGTAGATCGAGGTTGGGATCGAGCGTGGCGCGATCGAAGCGGAGCTGATCGAAGCGCGTGCTCCTGACCGCGACGTAGTCGTTCAGCGCGACGTCGACCAGCTCGAGCGTCTGCCAGACGCCGTCCTGGAACAGCACGCCCGTGAGCTCGCCGCCTTCGAAGCGCGCGTGCGCGACCTCGAGCCGCTCGAACGACGCGTCGTAGAGCACGCTGCCCCGCACCGCGAAGCGCCCGAGCGAGCAGTCAGAAAGCAGCGGCGAAGCGACGGAAGGACACGCGTCGATCAACAGCGCCTCGACGCGGCAGTCGATCAGCCGCGCGCCGGGCAGCTCGGAGCAGCGGTCGAACGCGATGCTGGCGATCCTCGAGCCCGAGATCGCGAGCCCCTCGACGCGCCCCGCCGAGAGCGTCGCCGACCCGAGCTCGCTGTCGAGGATCCGCACCCCCCCGACCGTCACCCCGTCGAGCCGAAGCTCAGACAGCTCGCACGCGGTCCAGTCCGCCCCCTGCAGCTCACCGCCGACGATCGTCAGCGTCTCCGCCCGGCTCTCGCTGATCCGCGGCCCCTGCAGGGAAGACTCCTTGAAGGTGCTCCCCGAGAGATCACCCTCGCGCATGTCGAGCACCAGCAGCGACAGCCGTTCCAGCTCGCAAAAGCGCAGGGCCGTGCGGATCGCGATCTGGTGCGTCATCGCGCAGTCGATGAACCGGCAGTGATCGAAGCCGCAGTTCTCGAAGGTGCTGCGCTCGAAGCTGCACTTCTCGAAGGTCACATTCTCGAAGCGCGCCCGCGCGAACGCGGAGCGCACGAACGCGACCTCGCGCAGCACACAATTGCGAAACACCGGCCCTTGCCACTGCACCGCCGTGATCTGCACGCGCTCGAGCGTCAGCTGCTCGTGCACGATCGGCGTCGCCCAGCGGGCCTCCTCGATGCTGCAGTCGCTCAGCGTCCACACGATCGGCTGATCGTGCTCGTCGGTCGGCGGCGCGACGCTGAGCCAGCCGAGCTGCTCGGCCGTCGGTGGCGGGGGGAGTTCAGCCATCGGTGAATTCGATCAGCTTGGCCTGGGTTGCGTCGTCGAGCTCGCCGGTGATCTCGAGCTCGTGATCTTCCTGGAACGCGCTCAGAGCCGCGCGCGTAGGCTCGTCGAGCACACCGTCGATCCCGTTGACCCCATAGCCCAAGAGATGCAGCCGCGCCTGCGCGCCCGAGATGGTGTCGCTCGGATCCATGCGCCGCAGCTCGAAGCGGTAGACCTGCTCGCTCGGGCTCGCATCCTCGGAGTCGTCGGGATCATCGTCGAGCGGCTCGGCGTCGTCGTCGGCCGGCTCGACCTGGTGGTCCTCGTCGTCCGGCGGTGGCTCGAGCGCGAAGCGGACCTCGGCCCAGCTGGCGAGCGGGTGGACCGACTCCTCCAACCAGCCGTCGCCGTCGGTGCAGCCGGTCCGCTCGACGCCGTCGCACACGAAGGTGTAGTCCGCGTTGGCCCGCGGCTCGCCGTCGACCAGGAAGCGCACGATCAACTTCGAGGGCACGCTCCTGCGCCGCAGCTTGTGTTGCTGCCCGGTTGCGAGCGACTCGGTCTTGAGCTCGAGCGGCGGCACGAACACGACATCGCCCGGCAGCAGCACGTGCCCGCTCGTGCGCAGCTCCCGGAGCTGCGAGTTCTCGGGGGCCTCCCAGACCGTCTCCCAGGCGTGCCCGGCCGCGTAGGCGATGCTCTCGATCGAGTCGCCCTGCACCACCGTGTGTTGTCGCGCGGCCATGCGAGCTTCGGATGCTGGCACCGCCGGCCGGCGCCGGTCAATCGCCCGACTCCCAGCGCATGCGCGCCGTGATAGCTTCCGGACATGCGGCTGCGCCTGCGAGGGTTCGGCGAGTACGAGCTACGCTCGCGTCCGGTCACGGGCGAGCGCGTGGAGGGCACTCTCGTCAAGCTCGATGGGCGCACGGTCGATCGCCTGCTGCGAGCTGCGCTGGCCGAGTCGCCGCATCGCGTGCGCGCGCTGTTGAACCGCAGCAGCGAGCGCGGTCGGGCGCACGACGCCGTCGCCGTGCTCGGCGAGCTGCGACGCATGATCGATCGCGGCGAGCTCGTGTTCGTCTCGCTCCCGCTGCGCATGAGCAGCGCGCGACCGATCCTGGTCGAGGAGCTCGAGCCGCGCGAGCCCACTGCGCCCGAGGAGATCGTCGAGCACACCGACTGGATCGAGATCTTGATCGCCGACGAAGACGATCAGCCGGTCCGCGACGTCGCGTTCGAGATCGAGCTGCCGGACGGATCGATCCGCCGCGGTCGCACCAACGCCGACGGCATCGCTCGCTACGAGCGGATCCCCTCCGGCACCTGCAAGCTGACGCTGGTCGAGCTCGACACCGACGCCTGGTCGTACCCGGCCTGAAGCGCTCGCGGACTACGACGGCAGACGCAGCTCGAGCAGCGCGTCGATCGTGCCCTGTGAGACCGTGCCCGGCAGGCTCGGGAGCAACCCAGCGATCGCACCGGGCACCGCCTCGGGGTGGACGATCGCGAGCTGGACGGTGCGCGAGTCGACGTCGAGGTGGATCAGAAAATAGCGATACCCCTCGGTCGGACGACGAAACGCCGCGCCCGGCCCTCCCGTCGGGCTGGCGGTCGCACCCGCGCTCGCCTCCTCGTGCGTACTCTTGTCAATCAAATCGACGTCGCCCGCGAGGTTCGAGATGTCGCAGGTCGATCCGCACGGCCCCTCGCCGACATAGCCGGCGTAGCCAAAGAAGTTGGTGCTGAACAGCTCGAGGTTGCGAAATTCGTTGTTGTCGTTGACGACCTCGAACACGTTGAATTGCCCGCAGCCGTCGCCCAGCCACCACTCGTCCGGATTCTTCGCGTAGCAATGGCAGCTCGAGAACGCGCCAGCGCGGACCAGCTCGCCGACGCTCAATCCCAGCCACGGCGCGTCGTACCAATTTCCGTCCGTGTTCGTGGAGCAGGGCGTGCCGACCTGGACCTCGTCGGCGTGGGGCATCCTCGCGAGCAGCACGATCAACTTCGATCCCGACCAACCGTAATGGCGCGGATCGGGAGCGTCGCAATAGGGGCTACTGCCCGCACCGCACGCGAACACGCTGTCGGTCGAGACGTCGACCAGACACTCGGTCCCGACCGCCCCGTCGAATCCGGCAGCTTCGGTGCCGTTGCCACGAAAGGCGAGCCCCTGCGCGTCCGCAGGCGCCCGCGAGTCCCAGGCCGAGACCAGCGCCCAGCCGTCGTCCGCCTCGGCGCTCGGCTGATAGACCGCGAGCTGCTTGGTCAGCAGTGGGCCCCGCAGCGTCAAGATCAGATCCTCGTTCCAGGGCGTGAGCGCGTCGCCGGCCACGTCGTGACGAGCGAGGCAGCACGAATCGCTGTCGACCACATCGCAGGGGCCAAGCTCGGGATCGCGTCGGCTCGGATACCAGCCGCTCGCGCCGATGTCCTCGAACGTGATCGTGCCGCCATGCGACGCCGGATCGAGCTCGCCCTCGCCAAACTCCGCCGGGCCGAGCCCGCCTTCGACCGGAGGAGGCATCGGACCCGAGGTCTCGCCACCGTCATCGCTCTCGTCGCCGTCGTCGCCACCGTCGCTCGCCGGAGCCGAGCCTCCGCACCCGGACCCCAGCGCCCACGCAAACATCACAGTCGCAGATCGCAAGCGCATGGATCAGTCCTCCCCACAATCGGCATCGTCGTGGATCGGCGCATTGACGTAGGCCTCCCCAAGCGGCGTCAGCTCACCGTCGCTGCCGAGCAGATCGACGTAGGGAATCCCGGGGAAGCGCCCCGAGAACCAGGAGTACCGCTCGATGCGGGGATCCTCCTCGAGATAGGCCACCGCGTCCTCCATGAACGCGATCTGCTCCTCGAAGTTGGCCGCGTCGGTGCACGCGAACTCCGTGAGCCACAGCGGCTGCGAGAACCGAGCCTTGTACATCTCGGTATGATCGATCAGCCACTGCGCCTTGTTGTCGCCGTCCGGATGACAGCCGACATAGATG
>DATLLB010000602.1:0-12806 GCA_035538075.1 Enhygromyxa sp. | reverse complement strand
ATTGAAGAGTGCGGGCGGCCGTGAGGCCACCCGCACTTTCTCGAGGCATTGACTCACGGCGTGTCGTAGGAGTCGGCCGGATCGCTGCCCGCGAGCAGCTCGTCGCCGTCGCGGTAGCCGTCGCTGTCACGATCGACCCCGAGCCGGTGACCCGAGCCCGGCGGCACGCAGGTGAAGGTGATCGGGGAGCTGAGCGCCAGCAGCCCGACCTGAGCGGCACTGAGGCTCGGCAGCGCGCTGAAGCTGCTCGTGTAGCTGCCGTTTTCGTAGTGGAGGCCGAGCTCCCACGCGCCGAACCGAGTCTTGCCGATCAGCTCGCACGCGCCCGCGTTCGCGCGCCCGTGCAGCAGCGCGAGCCGGTCGAACACCTCGGCGTAGTTGTGCTTGCTGAGCGTGACCTGCTGGCCGACGATCGGCTCGAGGTTGGTGTCCATCGCGAAGATGAACTCGGCCACCTTGCGCATGGTCTCGACCTCGGTGAAGCCGTCGGGCGTCAGCGCGAACGCGTTGAAGAAGCGCATCGGCGTGTCCTTCGACCCGTCGTGGGTGAAGCCGAACGCACGGATCTGATCGCCCTGGTGGCTCTCGTCGTAGAGCACCGTGTTCGGGTTGTTGAAGAAGAAGTCGTCGCCCGGATAACCGAAGGTGCCGACCTTGGTGTAGAGGTTGCGCAGGTGCGGGACCTTGAAGGTCTGCGAGAACTCGGCGTGGACGATGCGACCGTCGCCGCCGAAGAACCCGGGCCGCTCGATGCCGTACTCGGCGTTGCCCTCGCGATCGATCACGTGACAGTCGGCGCAGGTGAAGTCGACGTTGTTGACGAAGTTGTTGAACGCCAGCTTGGTGTTGAAGAACTCCTGACCCGCGAGCTGATCGGCGTTGAGCTGGTTGTCGAGCGCACGGATCGGGTTGGGCGGGTACATGACCTGCAGCTGGAAGTCGGTGAACGCCTGCATCTGCGCCTCGCTCAGCTGCTGATCGCGGCCGAGCAGGCCCGGGAACGCGACGTTGAACGCGTTGAAGGCCGCCGCCTCGCTGAACGCTCCGCCGTTGGGCTGGACCGGCGGGCCGAGGTGCTCGCCGTTGCGATCGCCACGCCAGTGCATCGGCCCGTGGTTGTCGAGCCCGCGCAGGCTCTGCGTGGTCATCGGCCCCTTCATCGGGTGGAACTCGACGTTGCCGACGCCGAGGTTGTCGAGCACGTTGCTCGGCGTCGCCATCAGGTCGCCGTCGGGATCGCCGAGGTCCCACGCGAGCTCGTCCTTGTCGCCGAAGATGTGGCACGAGGCGCAGGCCTGGTCGCCGTTGCTCGAGGTCAGCGAGGCGTCGTAGAGCATCCGCCGTCCGGCGACCAGCGAGGCCGGCTCGGGGTTGTGCATCGAGAGGTGATCGATCTCCTCGAGCGCGTCGGTGTCGATGATCGAGACGCCGTTGTCGAAGCGCGTGAGCACGTACAGGCGGTCGCGGGCCTCGTCGAGCACCACGCCGGTCGGGCCGCCGCCGCTGACCGGGATCTGGTCGACCTCGTCGGGGTAGTGGGCGTCGTCCTCGAGCTCGGCGGTGTAGTAGATCGCGACCTTGTCGTTGCCGATCACCGCGGTGTAGAGCACCTCGCCGTCGCTGGAGATCGCCATGCCGAGCGGCTGCGAGACGCTCAGCGCGTTGGTCTCGTTGGGCACCGGGGCGAACTCGGCGTCGTAGTCGATGTGCTTGTTGAGCAGCCGCGGGTGCGCGCCGTCGTCGTCGAGCACGGTGATGCGGTTGTCGACCACGTGCCCGCGCACGGTGCTGTCGGCGAACAGACCCGGGCCCTCGAAGCGCACGTGGTTGCGGGCCTCGGTGTTGGTCACGTAGACCTTTCCGCTGACCGGGTTGACGATCATGTTGAACAGCGTGGTGCCGACGCTGGCGAAGAAGCCGTCATCGCCGGGCAGCAGCGCGGGCGTGGCTGCGCTCGCATCGATCACGAACACGTCCTTGTCGGGCAGGTTGAACTTGATCTTGTCGTCCCACTCGCGGCCGATCTCGTCGACCCAGTGCTCGCCGTCGAACTTGACGATCAGGCTCATGTCCGGCTCGGGCACGCCGCCGTGGTTGACGTTGGGCAGCGGGATGCCGCCGCTGGCCTCACCGGTGTCCGGGATCACGCCGAGCGGGACGATCGCGGTCTGGTTGCCGGAGTTGAACGCCGCCGCGTAGACCCGCGAGCCGCTGGCATCGACCGCGAGCGCGCGCGGGGTGTCGCTGAACAAATTGATGATCGACAGCGGCGTGCCGCCGAGCTCGTCGCCAAGATCGCTCGCGTCGAACACCCAGACGTCGGCCCGCCCGACGCTCGGCGTGGTCAGCTGCGGATCGAAGGGCGCGTTCTGTCCACGGTGTGCTGCGGTGATGAAGGCTCGCTGCTTGCCGGGCCCGGCGAACACGATGTCGCGCGGCTCGTCGCCGACCAGCAGCGTGCGCTTGACGTGCGGCGCTGCGCCATTGACCGCGACCACGCTGACGCTGTCCGACAGGTGATTGACGACCCAGACCTCGTTGTTGTTGCGGACCGCGACTGCGACCGGCTCGAGCCCGACCGGCACCGAGGCTTGGTGCTCGAGCCCCGCGTGGGTGACCTTGAAGATCTCCAGGCGATTGTCGGGCGTGTTGACCACGAACAGTCGCTTGCCATTGGGCGAGAGCGCGAGCGGACGGACCTGGCCGCTCTCGAATGCGGTGAATGCCGGCGGATCGGCTCGCGCGACGTCCATGGTCGCGCCGAGCAGCAATCCCGCCGTCAGGATGGGCAACAACAAAATACGAGGCTTCATCACCTGGCCAATGTATCGAGCTTTGTCAGCGGAGAAAAGCTCGACCGCAGATTGGGATGGGTGGTGGGCAATCGCGCGATTCGCCGTCCCGCGTGATTGTGAACTGCGGTGCACATTCGCAACGAATGTGAAATGGATGTTGCAGCGCGAGCCCGCGCTTTGCGCTGCACGAATCGTCTGTCGGCGAGCCGAGGGCTGATGTAGGGTCGGCTCGCCGTGCGACAGCTCGCCGACAAGGTCGTGGTCATCACCGGTGCCGCCGGAGGCATCGGCAGCGCGCTCGCTCACGGGTTTGCGGCTCGTCAGGCTCGATTGGCGTTGATCGACTACAACGCCGAGGCCGTGGCGACGCTCGGGGCCGCGCTGCAATCAGCCGGGTGTGTGGTCTCGACCCACGTCGCCAATGTCGGCGACCCAGCCTCGCTCGCGCAGGCTCGTGCGCAGATCCTCGCGCAGCACGGCCATGTCGACGTGCTCGTCAACAACGCGGGCATCACCGTGTTCGCCCAGCTCGAGGCGACCGAGGACGACGAGCTCGAGCGGGTGCTCGACGTCAACCTCCGCGGGGTCATCCACGGCTGCAAGCTATTCCTCCCGCACCTGCGCGAGCGGCCGCAGGCCCACATCGTCAACATCGCGAGCATGGCCGGGCTCGCGGGCATGCCCTGGCAAACTATTTATTGCGCGAGCAAGTTCGCGGTGCGGGGCTTCACCGCCGCGCTGCGGGCCGAGCTGTCGGGCACCAACATCGGCGTGACCTGTGTGCTGCCCGGGGCCACGCGCACCAACATCGTCGGGGCTGCGGCCGCGCGCAATCCAGAGCTTCGCGCCACGCTCTCGAAGCTGCTGCTCTCGTACGGCTATCCGCCGCGCTGGCTCGCGCGCAAGCTCGTGCGTGCGGTCCGTTGGAACCGCGCGGAGCTGTGCGTGGGGCCGGACAGCTGGGCGTTGGCGGCTGCGATGCGGACCAGCCCGCTGCTCGTGCGGGCGTCGATGCGCGCGCTGGTGTGGGTGGCCAATCGTCGTGGTCTGGACGCGCTACCCGAGCGCGCGGGAGGTGAGCCGTGAAGGTCCTGACACCAATGACGCTCGCCGACCTGCGCCTGCGCAATCGCGTGATCAAGACGGCGACCTTCGAGGGCATGAGCCCCGGCGGGGTCCCGAGTCAGCAGCTCATCGAGCATCACGCCGCGCTCGCGCGTGGCGGCGTGGGCATGACCACGCTCGCCTACTGTGCCGTGTCGCCGCACGGTCGCACCTTCGGCGATCAGCTGGTGATGTCGGCCGAGCTCGTGCCGCAGCTGCGCCGGCTGACCGAGGCCGTGCACGCGCAGGGGGCCGCGGCGTCGATCCAGCTGGGCCACTGCGGCGGCTTCTCCAAGGATCTCGAGCAGCGCGAGCTCAGCCCGCCCGGTCCGCTCGGACCCTCGCGCGCGATCAACCTCTACGGCGTGCTCTCGGGGCTGGTGTGGACCAAGCCGATGGGCGTGGCCGAGCTCGACGCGGTCGTCGAGCAGTTCGCGGTCGCGGCAGCGCGCGCGATCGAGGCGGGCTTCGACGCGATCGAGCTTCACCTCGGGCACGGCTACCTGCTCAGTCAATTCCTCTCGCCGGCGCTCAACCGTCGCCGCGACGAGTACGGCGGCTCGCTCGACAACCGCCTGCGGCTGCCGCTGCGCGTGGTTCGAGCCGTGCGCGAGGCGGTCGGCGTCGGCGTGCCGATCCTGTGCAAGATCAACCTGCGCGACGACATCCCGGGCGGGCTCGAGCTCGATGAAGCGGTGGCGATCGCCCAGGCGCTCGAGCGCGAGGGCGTCGACGCGCTGGTGCTCAGCGGCGGCATCGTCAGCAAGTCGGCGTTCTACCTGCTGCGCGGCGATCGACCGCTGCGCGAGATGATCGCGGTCGAGAAGAAGTCGATGCAGCGCATGGCCCTGCGCGTGTTCGGCCGCCAGGTGATCAAGGCGCATCCGTTCGAGGAGCTGTTCTTCCTGCCGCTCGCCCGCGCGATTCGGGCGGCGGTGAGCATGCCGCTGTGCCTGCTCGGCGGCATCGTCTCGCGCGACAACCTCGAGACTGCGATGGCCGAGGGCTTCGAGCTGGTCGCGATGGGGCGGGCGCTGCTCGAGAACCCCAACTTCATCAGCGAGCTCGAGGCCGGCTCGCTGACGCGCTCGGCCTGCACGCACTGCAACGTGTGCGTGGCCGAGATGGATCGCGGTGGGGTCCGCTGCGTGCTGCCGCAGCCGCGGTAGAGTTGCGGCGATGTCCGTCACGCTCTACCACGCGCCGCCGTCGTTCTACTCGCAGATCGCCCGGCTGGTGCTGGCCGAGAAGGGCGTCGCGTACACGGCCAAGCTCGCCGCCGCCGGACCGCCGGTGTTCGAGACCTACGCGCCCTGGTACATGCGCCTGAACCCGAACGGGACCATCCCGACGCTCACCCACGGCGAGGTCGCGGTGCCCGACTCGCGGGCGATCTTGGCCTACGTCGACGCGACCTTCGAGGGGCCTTCGCTGACGCCGAGCGACACCGCCGAGCGCGAGGCCATGCAGCGCACGATCGACGGCGTGTACGATGTCTCGGTCCGCGAGATCACCTACGGCAGCGAGAAGACGGCCAAGTTCGGCGCGCGCGTGAACGCGATGCGGATCAAGCGGCTGCGCAAGCTCGCCGCTCGCCACCCGGACATGCGCGAGATCTACGAGGCCAAGCTGCGCGACATCGAGGGCTTCGCGGCCGCGGCCGCCAATCCGGTCGGCGTCGAGCAGCAGGGCCAGCGGATGCTCGCGCTGATCGACGAGCTCGAGCGCAGCCTCGGGCAGCGCGAGTACGTGGCCGGCTCCACCTACTCGCTCGCCGACGTGGTCGCGACCGTCACGGTCGCGCGGCTGTCGATGATCGGCAGGGAGCCGCTCGCCGGCCGACCTGCGCTCGCGGCCTGGTACGGACGCATGCGTGCGCGGCCGAGCTTCGTGGCCGCCGACATCTGGGAGAAGTTCGAGCGCTCACGCGTGCTGAAGATGATCGGGCGCAAGCTCGCGCCGGCCCTGCTCGGCGTGCTCGCGCTCGCGGTGCTGGTGAGCTGGGCGCTGTGGTACTTCGCCGATTGAGCAGCGTCGCAGCTCGCAACCGTGGCAGCTCGCCGCGCTCGCGTTGCGCGGACAAGTGGTGAAGATCGCTGGTGTTTCAGGGGCGCGTGGGCGTGCACGGATCGTGCTCTTGCGCCGGCCATGCTTCGCCACCGTGCCTTCGCCCTCGCGCTGCTCATGCCGCTCGCCACTGCGTGTGCCGACTACGAGAGCGCCTTCATCGAGGGCGAGGACGTGCGCATCGAGCTGCCCGGCGAGGGCTTCTTTCGCGCGGAGCAGGGCGACATCTACGTGCTGATCCGCGACACCACCGAAGACGTCAACGGCTGGGTGACCGACACCGTCGAGGGTGTCTCGCAGGGCATCGAGTACTTCAACCGCTGGCGCGAGGTCGAGCGCGAGGGAGACTTTCGCGTCTACGGCCCGTGGACCGACACGCTGGGCCGCAACGTGAACTGGGTGCTGAAGGTCTCGGGCGACGCGGAGCAGACCAGCTACGAGGTCTGGATCGCCGACGTCGCGACCTGGAACCGCGACAACTTCGAGCTGTTCTTGAGCGGCGAGCTGGAGATCAGCGGCGATGATCTCGAGCTGCGCTCGGGCGGCTTCGTGATCGACTTCGACGTGCTCGAGCAGCACGACGGGCTCAAGCGCTGGGACCTGAAGCAGAACCACTACGGTGGCAAGATCGCGGTGACCTTCGAGCGCGACACCACCAGCCTGCACAAGTACATCGATCTCGACTTTCAGTCGTTCTGGGTCGACGTCGCCGGCGAGGACGTCTATCACAGCGACGAGACCTACAGCTATCGGCGCGAGGCCGACGGCAGCGGGACCTTCGATCTCGCGCTGACCTCGAGCTTCGAGAGTCAGGTGTGGAGCGGCCCCGGCATCGAGCGGATGACGCTCGAGTCGCGCTGGGATGCGAGCGAGGCCGGGCGCGCGCGCGGGATGATCATCGAGCAGGACGGCGGCGATCTCAGCGGCGGCGACATGACCATCGAGGAGTGCTTCGGCTCCGACGGCGGCTTGACCTGGCGGATGATCAACGAGCCCTACGCGAGCGAGCTGCCCGGCTACAACCTGGGCGAGCCGCAGACCTGCGTGTTCGAGCAGCTCTGAGCCCGGAACTATCCAGGTGGGCCGCTGACAGGGCCGCGATGTCACGCCGCCGTTTCTCGGACCCCGAAAGCCCGATCGGAGAGGCCAATGTGCTGCCGATCATGAACATCATGTTCTTGCTGATCCCGGCCCTGCTCCTAGCGATGGAAGTCGCGAGCATGGCCGCGGTCGCGATCAACCCCCCAAACTTCTGCGCTTGCGACAGCGACCCCGATCAGCCGATCGAGGAGAAGCCGCTGAAGCTCTCGGTGACGATCCTCGATGACGGCTTTCGCATCACCCACGCCGGCCAGCAGCTGGGTGCCGAGGTCGGCCGCGCGCAGGACAGCAGCGCGCCGAGCATCCCGCTGGCGATCCCCGGCGCGCCGCCGAGCGCCTACGATCGCTACGACTACGCCGCGCTCGAGCAGCGCGCCCGCGACCTGAAGATGCTGCATCACAACGAGACCGTCGTGCGGGTCTCGGCCGAGAACGACATCCCGGCGCAGGTCTTGATCAGCACCCTCGATGCGCTGCGTGGCAGCGATTGCCAGCTCCGCGGCACGAGCTCGGACGATGAAATTCCCGAGGAGTGCCTGTTCTATCGGCCAGTGATTGAAGCCGGCGGCTGAGCGCGACGTGCGAGCCCGGCATACGCGGGCCGCGTTCGCCAATTTTTCGCGCTTCGATCGCGAGCCCCGTAGGGTGCGGGCATGGACCCGGTGATCCCCGCGTCGCTGCTGCGCCCGACGAAGTCCACGCTCCGCAAGTCCGCTCGTGCGGGTGCAGTGACGCCCTCGTGGCTGCTGGATCCCGATGACGAGCGGCTCGGCGCGGGCACCATGCTCGCGCACACCAAGCAGTATCGAATCGAGGCCTGCATCGGCGAGGGCGGCATGGGTTGGGTCTACAAGGCCTGGGATCCGGTGCTCGAGCGGCCGGTCGCGCTCAAGGTCATGAAGCCCGAGGTGCCCGAGTCCGAGCGCGATCGGTTTCGGCGCGAGGCGATCTGGGGCGCGAGGTTCTGTCACCCGTCGATCGCCCGCGTGTTCGATCTGGTCGGGGTGCCGGGGCAGGGCATCTCGTGGTTCGTGATGGAGTTCCTGCCCGGCCGCGATCTCGGCACGCTGATCCAGCGGGCGCGCGCGCGAGCGACCTCGATCCCGCTGCGACTGATCGCCGATGTGTTCCGGCAGATCCTCGGCGCGCTCGAGTACAGCCACGAGTGTCAGGTCGTGCACCGCGACGTGAAGCCCGAGAACATGTTCGTGACCCGCGATCCGAACACCAATTTCGTGACCTGCAAGCTGCTCGACTTCGGCGTCGCGCTCGATCGATCGACGCCGCGACGCGAGCTGCACCTGGTCGGTGACCCGCGCTACATCGCGCCGGAGCAGACCCAGCACGGCCGCGACATCGATGGCCGCGCGGACGTCTACGCGGCCGGCATGACGCTCTACGAAGCGCTGACCAATCGGCATCCGTTCGCCGATCTGATCGATCGTGGCGCGCCGCTCTCGGCGATGCTCGAGGCCCAGCGCGAGCGGGTGCCGGGGCCGCCGAGCAACTTCATGAGCGACGAGCTACCGGCCGCGCTGGTGTGCGGGCTCGATGTGGTGGTCGGCAAGGCCACCGCCAAGGATCCCGACGCGCGCTTCGAGAGCGCCCGCGCCATGCAGGCCGCGCTGCTCGAGGTGCTGCACAATCGTTGATGGTCGCGCTCGGCTCGTGGCATGGTCCTCACCATGTCCGACCAATCCAGCATCTCTGCCGCCGAAGCGCTGCAGCGGCTGCGTGAAGGCAACGCGCGTTTCACCGGTGGGACGCGCAGCGTGGCTGCGCTCCTGAGTCAGCTCAACCTCGACAAGCACGCCGCCGGTCAGCGGCCGTTCGCGATCATCCTCACCTGCTCCGACTCGCGGGTGCCGGCCGAGATGATCTTCGATCAGGGCATCGGCGATCTGTTCGTGATCCGCGTGGCTGGCAATGTCGTGGCGCCGTCGTTGATTGGCAGCGTCGAGTTTGCGGCCGCGACGTTCGGCACGCAGCTGGTGGTGGTGATGGGCCACTCGGGCTGCGGTGCGGTGCGGGCGACCCTCGACGTGATCCGATCGAAGATCGACCTGCCGAGCGCCAACATTCGTGACATCGTCGATCGCATTCGACCCGCGGTCGTGTCGCTCGTCGAGTTTGGTGCCAACGCCGACGAGGCTGCGGTCATGGACGCGGCCGTTCGCGCCAACGTGCGGCACTCGGCCGACCACCTGCGCCACGGCAGCCGGCTGCTCGAGGACCTGGTCCAGCAAGGCAAGGTCGTGGTCGTGGGAGCCGAGTACGATCTGGCCTCGGGGCGGGTCGTGTTCTTCGACGTGCCTGCCGAGCTGCCGGGCGCCTGAGTCACGAAATCCGGCGACGGGTACCGGCGTCGCGATACGCTCGCGGCCGATGATGCGCGCGCGCCTGTGTCTGCTGCTCCCGATCAGTCTCTGCGCTTGCGAGCGAGGCAATCGCCCGACCACGACCTCACCGCGTGACGAGGCGCAGCCGGTCGTCAAGGTGGACGGCAAGGCGCTCCCGAGCGGCGAGGGGGTGCCGATCGTCGCGATCCCACAGCGGCCAATCTCCAGCGATCCCTCGGCGTGGTGCTTCGATCCGAGCGGTCGCCTGATCGCCGAGTCGTTCACCGACGACGAGAGCGGCGCGATGGGCTGCGGGATCTGGGACATCGAGTCGGGCTCGTTCGTGCGCGCGCAGGTGTACACGGGCGAGGAGGACGAAGAGACGCCCGACCCTTGCTACGACTGGCTGCCGGACTCGAGCGCGCCTTCGGACGTCTCGGCCGACGGCAAGCTCCGCGCCAGCGTCGACGGCGGGCTCGAGATCGAGGTGATCGGCGGCGCGACGCGATCGCTGCGCGGCTGTGCGAGCTGCGACGGCGCGATGGTGTGGGCGCCGAGCGGCCATCAGCTCGCGACCTGCAACGGCACGATGCTCGAGATCTGGGACGCCGACTCGGGCAAGCGGGTGCGCAGCGAGACGATCGGGCTCGGCGACGTGGGCGAGACGCGGATGGGCTGGACCGAGGCCGGCCTCGGCGTGCTGGTGCTGCACGAGATCACCGGCGCCTGCGAGGAGCTCGAGCCCGAGGGCAGCTACTGCAACTGGGCCGAGGAAGCGGACGAGGAGTCGGGCGAGCTGCACGGGTACGCGCTGTCGAGCTACTGGTGGCCGGCCGACGGCGGACCGCCGGTCGCCAAGCCCGAGCAGTACAAGTCGGCCGAGGTCCCCGACTTCTTCACCGATGCCGGCATGCGCTGGTTCGCGTTCAGCAAGGACGTCGACTACGACCGCGACGGTTCCGCGACCACAGTGAGCGTGTTCGGCATCGGCGATCGCACCAGCGCGCTCGGCTGGACCGAGTCGGACGCCGACGACGAGTGGAGCGAGCCCGAGGGCGGTCACTGGCGAGTCGACGCGGCCACCCAGTGGATCGAGGGGCTACTCATCGACAGCGGCTCGAGCGACTACTACGGCAGCTTGGAGCTGGCCTGGAACGCCATCGTCGCCGAGCCCAACCCGGCGTTCTTTCATGGCCAGCTCGCCGAGGTCGAGGGCGACGGGGCGACCGGCGAGGTGCAGGTGTTCGGAGCTGCGAGCGGCACGGTGGCTGCCCAGTGGAACACCTGCTTTCACTACGATGGTGAGGACGAGTGCAAGTCCGGCGGTCCGCCAACTCGCGACTGCGAGCTGCTCGACGTCTCGCCCTCGCTCTCGCTCTCGCTGCTCCACTGCGATGCCGGCCTGCTGCTGGCCGAGGCCAGTGGCCGCGGCGCGACCGTGCTCGCGCTGACCCACGATCCCGGCTCCCATTGGCGTTGGGGCCGAGGCAACTACCTCGCGCTGCACCAGCCCGACGGCGCGTTCGAGGTCATCGATCTCGCGAGCGGCAAGAGCCTCTACAAGCGCCAGGACGTCGACCTGCTGCTGGAGGTCCCGCTCGCGCCCGAGCAGGATCGGCTCGCGCTGCTGTACGCCGATCATCTCGAGATCGTCGCGGGTGCGACCGGCCAGGGCGTCATCGATCTCCCCGGCGAGTGGACCGCGGCGGCGCTGAGCCCCGACGGCAAGCAGCTCGCGGTGCTCGGCGGGCAGGAGGTGCGGGTCATCGAGATCGCGAGCAAGACCACGATCTCGAGCGCGGCGATCGAAGACGAGTGGGGCGTGGCCTGGCGGCAGGACGGCGCGGCGCTGTTCTACGGCTACGACTGGCCGACCCACGCGATCGATCCCAAGACCGGCAAGCTGCTCTACGAGCTGAGCCATCCGATCATCGACATGATCCAGCCTGACGAGCTCGATCCCAGCTGGCGGTGGATCCATCGGCCCGACGGCAGCATCACGCGGACGCTCGACTTTCAGCGCATCGAATTCGGGCCGACCTGGGCGCGCGTCGACTCGGGCCTGTTCGAGGGTGAGCTCCGCGACTTGCCGGACAACCTGCGCTTTCGCGTGGGCGACGATGGCGAGGCGCCAGCCATCCACACGGTCGAGGAGCTCGAGCCGTGGCTGCGCACGCAGGGGTTGGTCGCGGCGTTCTTCGCTGGCGCGCCGCTGCCGAGCCCGAGCCTGGGTGAGAAGCGCTGATGCGCAAGCGCTCGCTGCTGTGCGTCGGCTTGCTCGCGCTGGCTGGGCTCGGGCTCGCGCACGCACGCACGCCTCGCAGCGTGGCGATGCCCGGCCCGACCACACGCGAGCGCGAGCACGATCGTCTCGATCAGAACGACGAGTGCGAGCGCTGCCACGCCGACATCGCGCAGGAGTGGCGAGGATCGCTGCATCGCGCCGCCTACACCGATCCGATGGTCCAGGCCGCGATCACGCAGGAGGACGATGCGAGCTTCTGTCGCAGCTGCCACGCACCCGAAGCCGATCCGCGCGCCGAGCCGGATCCGCGGCGTGCGGCGATCGGGGTTGGTTGCGTCGGCTGTCACGTGGTCGACGGTGAGATCCTCGCGGCGCCGGCCGGTGAGCGCGAGCACGAGAGCGCTCCGCACCCGCTCCGGCGCGAGTCGGCGTTCGCCGGGCCCGAGGCCTGCGCAGGCTGTCACGAGTTTTGGTTCCCGCGCCACGAGCTGATCATGCAGCGGACGTTCGGCGAGCATCGGCGATCGAAGCTCAGCGATCGCCCCTGTCAGTCCTGTCACATGCCGCCGACTGCGAGCGGCGGTGCGGTCCATCGTGGTCACGGCTTTCACGTGGTCGGCGAGCCGCGAATGCTGCGAGCGGCGGCGCGGATCACCGGCGCGCGCGAGGTCGACGAGCAGGGGCGGGCTGTCGTTCGCGTGACCCTCGAGCCGCGGGCCGTCGGCCACGCGTTCCCAACCGGCGATCTGCTTCGTCGCCTGCTCGTGCGCGTGGAGAGTGAGCATGACGACGATCGCTGCGTGGCCGAGCGCTTCCTCGCCCGACGCTTCGCGTACGAGCGCGTCGGCGAGGGCGCGGTGCGGCGCGTCGAGGTCGAGGACGATCGCGTGGGCGTGGCTCGAGAGCCGCGGATCGTCGAGCTCGTGCTGCCGAGCGCGTGCGTCGAGCAGCCGCTGCGCTGGTCGGTGATCTACCAGCGCGTGCTCGACACCCCGGTGGGAAACGAGCAGCGCGCGGTCGTCTGGGATCAGACCGAAGTGGCCAGTCAGCAACTCGACTCTGTGAATTGATCTTCTCCGGCTCGCTGGCGATCATCCGTGCGTGGCCGGCCGACCCTGGTATCGCGAACCGCTGCTGCACTTCGCGGTGCTGGGC
>DATLLB010000601.1:0-3461 GCA_035538075.1 Enhygromyxa sp. | reverse complement strand
CTACGATCCCAGCCTGCTTTAGACCTCGGCTCGAGCTCCGGACCTCGCGCTTTGCGCCGAACTCATCTCGAGCCGAGGTCTAAAGCAGGCTCGGGTCGTAGTCGTCGGGTGCCGCGAAGCCGAGCAGCTCGAGCGTGGTCGCGGCGAGGTTCGAGAGTCCGGGGCGCTCGGGCAGCGACAGCGTCGGCCCGCCGCTCGGCTCGCGCGGATCGAAGATCGCAAACGGGACCGGGTTGAGGCTGTGGCTGGTGCGAACGGTCCGCCGCTCGCCCTCGCCGTCGAACATCTGATCGGCGTTGCCATGGTCGGCGGTGACCAGCAGCACGCCCTCCAGCGCGCGCGTGGCCTCGACCAGCCGCGCGAGGCACAGGTCGACGGCCTCGACCGAGAGGATCGTCGCGCGCAGATCACCGGTGTGCCCGACCATGTCGCCGTTGGCGTAGTTGAGGCGCACGAGATCGAAGGGCTCGCTGGTCCGCAAGGCCTCGAGCAGCGCGTCGGTGACCTCGGCACACTTCATCCACGGCCGCTGCTCGAGCGGGGTGAGATCCGACGGGACCTCGATGTAGCGCTCGCGCGTGGGATCGAAGGGCTCGCTGCGGTTGCCGTTCCAGAAGTAGGTGACGTGGCCGAACTTGTGGGTCTCGGCGATCGCCAGCTGCCGCCGACCGGCGTGAGCGAGCAGCTCGCCCATCGTGCGATCGATCGCTGGCGGCGCGACCAGGAAGCGCGACGGGAGCCCGAGGTCGCCGTCGTACTGCATCATGCCGGCGAAGCGGACATGCGGTCGTGGGCTGCGATCGAACTTGTCGAACTGCTCCTGCTCGAACGCCCGGGTGAGCTCGAGCGCCCGATCGCCGCGGAAGTTGAACAGCACGACCGAAGCCCCGTCGCGGATCGGCCCGAGCGGCTCGCCGTCGGACCTCGCAATCACGAAGCCCGGCAGCATCTGATCGTCGATGCTCGGGTGCTCGTCGTAGTAGCTCTGCACGGCCTCGCGCGCGCTCGTGAACGTGCGCCCGAGCCCGCGCACGTGCAGATCCCAGCCGCGCTCGACCATGGCCCAGTCGGCCTCGTAGCGATCCATGGTCACGCGCATGCGCCCGCCGCCGCTGGCGATCGCATAGTCGAAGCCCTGCGCGCGCAGCTGGGCGAGCGTGGCCTCGAGCTTGTCGATGTAGATCAACGCCGAGCGGCCGGGCACGTCGCGGCCGTCGGTCAGCGCGTGGATGCGGACCTTGTGCACGCCCTCGCTCGCGGCCCGACGGACCATCGCGATCAGGTGATCGATGTGCGAGTGCACGTTGCCGTCGCTGAGCAGGCCGATGAAGTGCAGCGGCTCGCCCGAGACCTGCACGCCCGCGATCAACCACTTCCAGACCTCGCCCTCGAAGATCGAGCCCGAGCGGATCGCCTGCTCGACCAGCTTCGCGCCCTGCTCGAACACTCGGCCCGCACCGATCGCGTTGTGGCCGACCTCGCTGTTGCCCATGTCGGCGTCGCTCGGCATGCCGACCGCGGTCCCGTGCGCGCGCAGAGTCGTGTACGACGGCAGCGAGCGCAGCCAGTCGAGCGTCGGCGTGTAGGCTCGCGCGACGGCGTCGCCTTCGTCGCCGCGGCCGACGCCAATCCCATCCATCACCACGAACATCAACGGACCCTTCGGCGCTTTGCGGCTGGGGTGCGGACGCAAGGTGTCGCTCATGAGGAGGTTCCTAGCATTAGAGCGACTCCGGCGACCATCACGACGATCGCGACGATCTTCACCTTGGTGATGGGCTCGCCGAAGATCAGCTGACCGAACACGATCGCGCAGACCAGCCCGATCGCGCGCTTGATGGTCTCGAGCTGGCTGACCAGGATGTGCTGCACGGCGATCAGCTGGAGGCCGAGCGCGGCGCTGCCGGTCAGGGTTGCGAGCGCCAAGCGGCCCAGCTGCTTGCGCGCCGCGATCAGCTCGCGGCGGGGCTTGGCGATCAGCATGTAGACGAGCCCGGCCGTGATCACGCCCGAGAGCTGAATCAGCGCGTGGATCGGCACGGCCGCGAACTCGAGCGCGCGCTTGTCGAGCACCGTGGTCAGGCCCCAGCAGGCGGCGACGCCGATCATCATCCACGCGCCCGGCTCTCGCACAAACCCACGCAGGAGCTGCGGTCGCTTGTCGTCACCGCCGGCCGAGCTGAGCGCCAGCGCGCCGCCGACCACCAGCGCGACGCCGACCAGCTGCACGGGCTCGGGGTGCTCGGCGAGGATCAGCGCGCCGAGCCCGGTCGCGAACACCGGCGTCAACGCGAGGAACGGGATCGTCAGGCTCAGCGGCGAGACGCGGACGGCCGCGAGGAACACGATGTTGGCGACGATCTGCAGGACCAACGCGGCCCCGGCCGGCGCCGCGTAGGCGCCCAGATCGGTGATCTCGCCCCCGCTGATCAGCCACCAGATCGCGAACACCGGCAGCAGCCCGATGTTGAGGAAGAACAAGAGCGGCAGCGGAGCGATCGTTTGACCGAGCTGCTTGCGAAACACGTCGAGCCCAGCCCAGGCGAGCGCGCATCCGAGTGCGAGGAGCAGCCCGAGCATTGGTCAGACCCCGACCGAGTTGCCGCGCTCGATGATCCGCAGCACGTCCAGACCCACGCCCACGTGCCAGCTCCACGGGTTCACCGTGCGCACGGAGGGATCGGCACTGTCGCTCGCGAGCGTCTGCACGCCGGCAAAGTACTCGCTCCCGCCCACGACACACACGATGTCCCAGGCGGTGCACAGCGCCAGATCGCCGCCAGCCACGAACGCATACTCGCCGCGGGGAATCGTCGCGCGCCGATCGGCCGCCCAGTAGTCGCCGCCCGTGTAGAACCCGAGCCCGAACATGCCCGACGGCTGGATCGAGAACCACTGCGGGTGCGGACGAAACAGCAGCGGCAAGCTGACCATCACCGCTTGCTGCTGGCCCTTGCTGCGCTCGATCCCCGCGTCGGCTGGCAGCCGCTTGCGGTTCAGACCCTGATATCCGTACACGAGCCCAATCCCCACGCCGACCCGCCGCTGCTTGCTCAGCCACGGATAGAACGCGAGGTGGGCCCGCAGCGACATGCCCTGGTGATCGAGCCCCTCGAGGTTGCCGAGGCTGCCCTGGCCGTAGCCGATCTCGGCGCGCAGCGAGAGCTCGTGGTCCGGGCCCTGATCTTCTTCGTCGGGCAGCGTCGGCTCTGGCGCGACCACGCTCGAGTCGGTCGTCACCGTGGTCACGCTGCCGAAGCCACCCTCGGGCGGCGGCTGCTCCGGTGACGAAGCGAGGACCAGCGCGAAGCTCAACGCGAGGGCCGACATGCGGGCTGTCGCTCAGACGTCGCTGATCAAGCGCTCGAACTCGCCAGCGGTCAGCTTCACCTCAGGCAGCGCCCGATAGAGGCTCCCGACATCGCGCTGCGGGCCGCCGGAGTCGTGCGGTTCGTGCGGGA
>DATLLB010000600.1:0-2560 GCA_035538075.1 Enhygromyxa sp. | reverse complement strand
CACGCTGCGGATCCCGATGGCGCCCGGGCAAAACGGCGGCTCGCGACCGCCGGTGTGGCCGCTGCGGCTGCTGCAGGGCCTCGGCCGCCACGTGCTGCAGACCCACAACGGCTTCGACTCCGGTCACTCGCTCGACCTCGGCGCGCCGATCGTCGCGCCCAACAGCGACGGCCCCGAGCGCTGCGAGCTGACCGGCCTGATCTGCCTGCCCGATCCGCTGCTCGGCAAGATCGAGACCGTGCATGGCTCGCTGCTGTTCCTGCGCCTGTTCGGGGTCACGCCGGCCGAGCTCGCGATCCTGAGCGAGCTCGAGCTCGGCAGCCTGGTCGCGTGCATCGCCGAGCTCTCGCCGATGGCGGTCACCGACCCGGCGCGGCCCTCGTTCACCGACGATCCCGAGCGCGGCAAGGTGCTGACTCGCTACAAACTCGGTATAGGACTGTGACCATCATGGAATACCGCAACCTCGGCAAGAGCGGCCTCAAAGTCTCGACCCTGTGCCTCGGCACCATGACCTTCGGCGAGGCCGACGAGAACTCGTTCATGCACAAGGTCTCGTCCGACGAGGCCACCGCCCACGCGATCCTCGAGCGCTCGCTCGCGGCCGGCATCAACTTCATCGACACCGCCGACGTCTACGGACAAGACGGGCTCTCGGAGCGGGTGATCGGCAACTGGTTCGCCAAGACCGGACGCCGCGACGAGCTGGTGCTCGCCACCAAATTTCGCTTCCGCATGGCGCCCGGCCCGAACGGCACGGGCGCGTCGCGGCGACGGATCGTGCAGGCCGTCGAGGCCAGCCTGCGGCGGCTGCAGACCGATCGCATCGACCTCTATCAGATCCACATGCAGGATCTCGACACGCCCGAAGAAGAGACCCTGCGCGCGCTCGATGATCTGGTCCGGGCCGGCAAGGTGCTCTACATCGGCGCCAGCAACTATGCGGCCTATCGGCTCAAGGACAGCCTGTGGACCAGCGAGGTCAATCGGCTCGAGCGCTTCGTCGCGCTGCAGATGCGATATTCGCCGCTGAGCCGCGAGCTCGAGCGCGAGCACATTCCAATCTGCGTGCAGGACGGGCTGGGCTTGATCCCCTGGTCGCCGCTCGAAGGTGGGTTCTTGAGCGGCAAGTATCGGCGCGGCGAGCCCCCGCCCGCGGGCGCGCGGCTCGAGCAGTGGAAGCAGCGCTTCGAGAAGCTGATCAGCAGCACGAACGCGTGGGATGTCCTCGATGCAATCGTCGCGGTCGCCAACGAGCTGGGCGCCAATCCGGCTCAGGTGACGCTCGCGTGGTTGCTGCGGCGGCCCGGAGTCGCGAGCGTGATCTTTGGCGCGCGGACGATCGAGCAGCTGGAGGAGAACCTCCGGGCGGCCGAGCTCTCGCTCAGCGACGCGCAGGTCCAGGCGATCAGCGACGCTCGCAAGTTCGAGCCGGGCTATCCCTACGATTTCATGGCCGGGATCGCCGGGCGCTGGTGAGCGCGCGGGTCTGATACAGTCGCATCGAGCTGGATGCCTCGATGCTGAACGTCAATTTGTTCGACCCTGCGGTTCGCGACAACCCATTCCCGACCTACGCTCAGATGCGTGAAGCGTCGCCGGTCGCGATCATCAACCCCGGCGGGTTCTACACATTGAGCCGCTATCTTGACGTCTGCGCGGCGTTTCGCGACACGCAGACCTACTCGTCGGAGGGCTTTCGCGCGGTGCTCGAGCCCGAGTGGGTCGGCCGCAACCCGGTCGCCGACTCGCTGATCGTCCGCGATCCGCCGCGCCACACCCAGCTGCGCGCGCTCGCCAATCGAGCGTTCGTCAACAAGGTCCTGGTCGCGCTCGAGCAGTTCATGGACCGCTACGTCGACGAGCTCTTCAGCGATCCTCGTATCGCTGCCGGCGAGCCGATCGACGCCGTCAACGATCTCTCGCAGATGTTCGTCGGCACCGTGATGGCCGAGGCGCTCGGCCTCGACCATCAGCTGGTGCCGCGCATCGTGCAGTGGACCAACAACATCACGCGGCTCACCCCGGTCGTGCCCGAACCCGAGGTCGTCGCGGAGGTCAAGGCGTTGATCGCCGAAGAGGTCGAGTACCTGAGCGAGATCATCCGCGATCGGCTCGCCGCGCCGCGCGAGGGCGACCTGCCGAGCAGCTTTTGTCAGGCCGAGATCGACGGCGAGCGCCTGACCGAAGAAGAGCTGCTGAGCTTCATGATGATCCTCGTCGGCGGCGGCTTCGAGACCACCATTCACCTGCTGTCGAAGGCCACCTTGCTGCTCGCCGAGCGCCCCGACCTCCACGCGGCGTTGCGCGGCGACCCGAGCCTGGTCCCGAGCTTCGTCGACGAGATGCTGCGCTTCGACGGGCCCACGCACATGCTCATGCGGCTCACGACCCGCGACGTCGAGGTCCACGGCGTCACGATCCCGGCCTACTCTCCCGTCGGGCTGATGATCGGCGCGGCCAACCGCGATCCCTCGCAGTTCGAGGATCCCGACACCTTCAAGCTCGATCGCAACCCCCGAGGGGCGCTCGCCTTCGGTCATGGGCCGCACATTTGCAT
>DATLLB010000599.1:0-4129 GCA_035538075.1 Enhygromyxa sp. | reverse complement strand
ATCATGGGCTTCGACGAACGCGGCCGCGAACGGATCCTTGGTCGGCTTGGGCGCGGTAGGCTTGGGCGCGGTCGGCTTGGCGGCTGGCTCGACTGGATCGGCGCGGGTCGTTCGAGCGGGCGAGCTGCTCGAGGCCGAGGTCGGCGTGGACGTGGGCGCACACGCGGTAGCGCAGAGGAGCAGGAGGAAGGTCGGGATGACGGCCCGCGATCGCATCGCATGCAGCCTACTCGGAGGCGGGCTGGCGGGTGACATCCTGTCGTGGTGGTGGTGTTCCGCCCACGTGCGAGCCCCCCACGCGCTCACGCCCACGATCTCGTTGCTGCTCGCGCTCGCAGGCGGAAGCTGCGGCCCGGTCCCCGAGCAGCCCGACGATGCGCGCCCGATCCTTCCGCTGCGCATCGAGCTCGACGAGCGGCCGGTGTTCGTGGGCGACGTGGTCGAGCGCATCGAGGCGGAGAGCTACGTGTATCTGCGCCTGTCGATCGTCAGCGACACCGCGACGCCCGAGCTGGTGCCGCACGCGATCGAGCGCTGGGTCGCCGTCGAAGGCGAGGCGCCCGCGCTCGGTGAGCGGATCCGCGTCCGCAGCCTCGCGCGACGCAGCGGCGTGTGGGAGCCGGCGCTCGAGCGAGACTTCGACGCGCTCGAGTACGTGGCGGTGATCGGCGGCTGAGAGATCGTCTAGGAAGGTTGTCGAGTGGCGCGCATCAGCACGTCGTGGATCTGCACGTGCGCGGGCGCTTCGAGCATGTGCACGACCGTGCTCGCGACGTCGCCAGCCTCGAGCACCTTGAAGCGCGGATAATTTCGCTGCGCCTGCTCGACGTCGCCATGCGCGTAGTTTTGCGCGAACTCGGTCTCGACATAGCCGGGACTGATCGCGCCCACGCGGATGTCACTCCCGAGCGCGCGCAGCTCCAGCCGCAAGCCCTCGATCAGCGAGCGCACCGCGAACTTGCTGGCCGAGTACACGCCGCTGCCGGGCGGGACGCGATGCGAGGCCATCGAGGCGATGTGGATCACGTGGCCATCGTCGCCGCGCGCTCGCATGTCGGTCACGGCCTCGCGCGTGCAGATGCACAGCGCCAGCACGTTGAGCTCGAGCATCTCTCGCCAGTGCTCGGTGCTGCCTGAAGTGAGCGGCGCGTCGCGGCCGACTCCGGCGTTGTTGATCAGCACGTCGACGCCGCCGAAGCGGGCGCGAATGGCTGCGAACAGCTCCAGGATCGCAGCCTCGTCGCGGAGGTCGCAGGGGTGCACGAGCAGCTCCGCGTCGGGGGCGGCGGCGAGGATCTGTTCGCGCAGCGAGGCGAGGCGGTCCGCTCGGCGTGCACAGATCGCCACGCGCATGCCGATCTCCACGGCGAGGCGAGTCGCGATCGCGCGGCCGATCCCGCTCGACGCTCCAGTGACCAAGGCGACGCGACCACGCCAGCGGCTTTCGGAGGGCATGGCTCGGTGTGTACCATTCGGGCGTGCGGACGTCCGTGCTCACGCTCGCCTCCGTGTTGGTGCTCGCGCTCGCCTGCGCCGACGAGCCGGAGCGCATCGAGTCAGCGCCGCGCTCGAGCAGCGTCGATTCGCCGTCGCCGAGCGCTCCCGTAGCAGCGGCTCCTGTCGACGAACCTTCGGCGCCCGAGCTCGAGCCGGCACTTGCAGTCGCTCCCGATCCCGAGCCGGATCCGGCGAGCGCCGAGCCGACGCCGAGCGAGCCCGAGCCCGAGCCCAGCGATCCGCTCGCTCCGATCCTGCCCTCGGCCCCCGAGCCCGGCAGCCCGGAGGCGGACGCCGAGCTCGCGGAGCTGCTCGAGGAGTCGACGCTCACGCAAGAGGAGTTCGACGCCGCGTTTCGTGACAGCAAGCCGAAGATCGCCGGAGATCAATTCGTGTTCGGCCCTGGCGATCGCACGCGCAAGCGTCCGGTGATCACGATCGGCGGGCCGAAGATCGAGAACTCCAAGCTCGCCGCCAGCGAAATCTCTGCTCTCGCCAAGGCCCACCTGCGCGGGTTCGAAGGTTGCCTCGCGGTCGCGCTCACCGAGGCACCGAGCACCAAGGGCTCGGTCACCTTGCGCGTGCGCTTTGACGCGAAGGGTGAGGCCGAGAGCGCGACGATCGAAGGTGGCGCGGCGCTCGGAGAGCCGCTGCGCGAGTGCTTGGCCGCGGTCGCCGACAATTGGAGCCTCGCTGGGGCAGCCGGGGCCACCGTCGCCGTGGCGCTCACGTTGGCCAGCAAGTAGTCAGCAGGCATTGCGTCGCCGCGCGACAGCTTGCAAGCTCGGGGCGATGGAGCACCTCAGCGACCAGCAGATCGGGATCTTGCGGGCGAAGCTCGAGGCCGAGGCAGCGGACTTGACAGACCGCTTGAACGCCGACGGGCAAGAGATGATCGAGAACCTCAACCCCGATCCCGGCGACATCGAGGACTCGGCCCAGGCCGACGCGATGCGCTTTCGCAGCAAGAGCCTGCTCGATCGGGATCAGGCGCGGCTGGCCGAGGTCGAGGCCGCGCTCGATCGGATCACGGCCGGTACCTACGGCATCTGCGAAGACACCGACGAGCCGATCCCCTTTCGCCGCCTCGAGCTCGAGCCGACCACGCGCTTCACCGTCGAGGCTCAAGAGGCCCGCGAGCGCGAGGCTCGTGAGCGCGAGGCGCCCGGCGAAGAGCCGCCGGTCGGGTACTGACCATGCTGCGCCTCGGCTTGTTGTCTGCGAGCGGGCTGCTGCTGTTGTTCGCGAGTGCGTGCGATCGGCTGACGCCGCCGCCGGCTCACGAGCAACAACAGGCGCCCACGCAGGTCGCCGCGAAACCGAAGCCCGCGGACGTTCCGAGCCCGAGCCCGAGCGCAGCCGCGGAGCCATCGGGCGCGCCGAGCCCTGGCGAGCTGCTCGTGCAGGGCGATCGCTTCCCCGCGCCTGCGCGCTTGATTGCGATCGGTGATCTCCACGGCGACATCGCAGCCACGCGCAAGGCCCTGCGCTTGGCCGGAGCAATCGACGAGTCCGATCGCTGGATCGGCGGCGAGCTGGTCGTGGTGCAGACGGGTGATCAGCTCGATCGCGGCGACGACGAGCAGGCGATCCTCGAGCTGCTCGCGCGAGTGCAGCGTGAAGCCGCTGCAGCCGGCGGCGCCCTGCACATCCTCAACGGCAACCACGAGTTCATGAACGCGCTCGGGGATCTGCGCTACGTGACGCCCGGCGGCTTCGCGGACTTTGCCGACGCGCCCGGGGTCAACCCCGACGCGCCCGAGCTCGCGCGCGTGATGGAGGTGGTGCCCGAGCAAGCGCGCGCGCGTGCGGCCGCGTTCTGGCCTGGCCAGCCGTGGGCGCGCGAGCTCGGCAAGCGCAACGTCGCGGTCGTGGTCGGCGACAGCGTGTTCGTACACGGCGGACTCTCGCCGGTCTGGGCGAAGGAGATCGAGGCGATCAACGAGCAAGCGCGCGCGTGGTTGACGGGCGAGCGTAGCGATCCGCCGCCCGCGGTGGTCGATCCCAACGGGCCCGTGTGGAGCCGCGATTACTCGGACAATCCCAGCGCGGACGACTGCGCGATGCTGGACGAGGCGCTGGAGATCATCGGCGTGAAGCGGATGATCGTGGGGCACACGGTCCACACCGAGGGGATTGGCTCGGCGTGCGAGCAGCGGGTGTGGATGATCGACGTGGGGATGGCTGCGCACTACGGCGGGCCGGTCGAGGTGCTGGAGATTCGCGGCGACGCAGTCACGGTGTTGCGGTAGCGCGCGGTACCTCGATACGCTCACCGCCGTGTCTGACGACGATGAGCCTTCGCCCGAGCAGCGGCCGCTGCCGCCTCCCGATCTGCCGAGCGAAATTCTCCCGTCGTCGCAACCAGCAACGACCCTCGAGCAGCTGCTCGAGCTGGCCAGCCGCACACAGGCCGCTCGCTTCGGCAGCGGCACGCTGGTCGGCGAGTGTCTCGACACCCACAACCCGCACTTGCCTCGTCGCGTGTTGGTGCGTGCGCGCGACGAGGACGGCATGCCGGTCGCGGCATGGTTGCCAATCCTGGCCGACCTGCGCGTGCTCGCCGGTCACAAGGTGCTGCTGAGCAAGCCCGACAACTGGCCGGAGCCGGTCGTGCTCGGGCCGCTCGAGC
>DATLLB010000598.1:0-13347 GCA_035538075.1 Enhygromyxa sp. | reverse complement strand
GTCGCGGCCGTCGTCGATCGCACCGAGGTCGCCGTCCACTTCATCGGGGCTCGATGGATCGAGTTCCTCCTCGGGCGACGCGATGGCCGTGCGCGCGAGCGACAAGCTCAGCAAGCCGAGTGCGGACGCGAGCGCTCGAGCTGCGGGTGCTGGTCTCGCTGAGCCCACGCGCAGAGCATGAACCCAACGTCGTCAGCCACGCAAGCGCGCCACCGATCGATCGCGCACGAACCGCGGCATACCCTCGATCGATTTTTCGCGAATTCACGGAAGAGCGAAGGCGTGTCGTGCGTCGCCGCGGACCCGCTGCATCGCCACTGCGCGCCAGCTTGCTCCGCGCGGCCGTGGCGACTAAGTTCGGCGGTCGACCAGGGACCATGGACACGCGGCGAGCACTGGAGATCTTCGGCGGCTTCTTGATCGGCGCGGGCGTGACTGTGGCCGGCTACGAGCTAGCTGGCGGAGGCAAGCCCGACGACGCGCAGGTGGCCTCCGAGGACGAGCGCGAGGGTGATGGCCTGTCGCTCGGGAGCATGAACGCCAACGCCGGCCAGCGCGAGCTCGGGCCCAGCGAGGCCTCGCTGGCCCAAGCCGCCGAGGATCAGCAGGCGGCCGAGGATGCCAACGCCGGCACGGCGACCGGCCCCTATGCCGCCGACGAGAGCGGCCACTACACGAGCTTCACCAAGGTCTTCTACGATCCGGTCGAGTTCACGGCCGAGCACGAAGCCCAATTTCCCAAGCACGGGCTCGTGACCGCGGGCGCGGTGCTGGTCCGCGAGCGAGCGGACCTCGAAGCCAAGCGGATCGGCATGCTGCGGGCCGGCACGCGCGTGCGTGTCGACGGACAAAAGACCTTCGGAGGCGGCTGCACGAGCGGCTGGCATCAAGTGTTCCCCGAGGGCTGGATCTGCGTCGGCGCCGGGCTCGAGATCGCCGACACGCCGCCCGACGCCGGAGCCATCGACGTGCAGACGCCCAACGTCGAAGAGCCGATGCCGCTCGACTACTGGCGGGTCAACCACGACGGCACGCCATTCTTCCACCGCCTGCCCAGCTACACCGAGCAAGATCAAGCCGACGCCGCCGCCAAGGCCTGGCTCGCCGCGAAGGGCCGCGAGCCGATGCCGATCGAGCGAGAGAAGCGACCCGAGGACGTCCCGCCGGTGGTCAAGGAGTACCTCAACGCGGGCTACTACGTGACCATCACCTCCGAGCACGTGCACGCCAAGCGTCACTTCCTCAAGACCAACCGAGGCGTGTACGCGCGCAAGTATCAGCTCGAGAAGAAGGCCGGCTCGGACTTCCAGGGGCAGATCCTCGCTGGCGACGAGGCGCTGCCGCTCTACTTCGTGGTCCGCGAGCTCGAGCTGATGCGCCGCGTCGGCGACACCGGGTTGCTCGAGAGCACCGGCGAGAAGCTCGAGCGTCGCTCGACCCACCCGTTCGTCCGCAAGGTCCGAATCGGCGACTACGACTACTACGAGGACGGCGAGGGCAAGCTGATGCGGGCCTACGGCGTCGGCGCGGCGGAGAAGATCAAGCGTCCGCCAGGCGTGGAGTCGGACGAGCACTGGATCCACATCGATCTCTCCGAGCAGGTGCTGGTCGCGTACATCGGCGATCGCCCGGTGTTCGCCACGCTGGTCTCGACCGGCAAGGAGCCCGGCATGACCCCGGTCGGCGTGCACCGAGTCCAGCAGAAGTACATCGTCACCTCGATGCGCGACCAACCGATCGAGGAAGAGGCCTACTCGATCGAGGACGTCCCCTGGACGCAGTACTTCTCCAACAACGTCGCCATCCACGGCGCCTTCTGGCACGGCGGCTTTGGGCTCGTGCGCAGCCACGGCTGCGTGAACGTGTCGCCGGCGGATGCTCGGTGGTTGTTTGGGTTCACCGAACCCAAGCTGCCGGATGGTTGGGCCGCGGCGATGCCCGGAGTGATGGGCTCCGAGGCCAGCGCGGTGGTCGTGACCGAGTAGGTCGAACCACGAGATCCACGAAGTGGCCCGCGGGTTGGCCAGCGTCCCGCGGGCTGGCCACTCACGATCGTCACCGTGTCGCCAAGCTCGCGGGATCACTGGTGCTCGTCGTGGACCGAGCCTTGCGATCGATCGCAGCGTGAGCGATGCGCTGCACGACCGAATCCTCGAGTTGCTCGCCGAGTCGCCTGCGCTCGTGCTCGAGCTGTGGGCCGCCGCCGATCCGCTGTACCGCGAGTTGATCGATCGCGGTTGGGTCGCGCGCGTGCACTCGAACTCGGGTCGCTTCATCACGCACAAGGGCGAGGATCGACCGCGTCGCGTGGACTTGGTGATCACGCTGCACCCTGCAGATGATCCGCACGGGCCCCCGAAGATCGTCTTGGTCGTCGAGTGTCAGCTGACTCCGGACGAGGACAAGTTCTTCGTCTGGTTCGAGTACCTCGCAACCATGCGAGCCAAGCATGAATGCGGCGCGCGCTTGCTCGTGCTGAGCCCGATGGACGCCGTTTTGATCTGGGCGCACGGGTTGTTCGACGATGAGCCGTGGGCTCGTCCGCCGCTGATCGGACGCGAGCATGTGCCCCGCATCGACGACCACGGTCGGGCGCTGCGCGAGATTCAGCTGGCGGTGTTGTCGGCGGCGTTTCACGGGCCGCACGAGGGTGGTCACGAGGTTGTGTCCGCAGTGGCGACGGCGCTGCGGTCGCTCCCTCGCCATCGACGAGAGCGATACATTATGCTTTTGCGGGACGCGCTTCCGGAGGAGCTCATGAGGGAGATCGACAAGGTGACCTTCGAAGAGGCTCAGGCCATCGCCGAGGAGTGGATCCGTACGCGGGCGAGCTACCAGATCGCGATGCGCACGGGTCGCGAGGAGGGGCTCGCAGCGGGTCGGCAGGAAGGACTCGAGAAAGGATGGCAAGAAGGACTCGAGGAGGGCCGCCTGCTCGGAGAGCTCGAGGGCAATCGCAAGGCCTTGGCGTTGGTGTTCGAGCTGCGTGGCCTGCAGCCGTCTGCTGCCGAGCAGGCGACGATCGACAGCTGCACTGACATCGACACGCTCGCGCGCTGGTGTGAGCGAGCCAAGACCGCGACCGCGGTCGCCGACATCTTCGACTGATCACCGGGCAATTGCGGCCACTCCATCGCGTCCCACACGCCCGCAGCCCTACCGCGTCCGCTTGCGATCGATCCCCAAGCGAGACGCCTGTCCACTTGGCCGGCGCCCGCGATCGATCCGCACGTGACATGCTTGGTCGATGGCCGGCGAATCCGAGCAGCTGGATGATTTGCCCCGTTTTCGCGACCGCTTTCACATCTTTCTCGGCATCAACCGCACCGCCGAGGCCCGCAGACAGCACGCGGCCGCGCTGCGGGCGATGGCCGGCGAAGCTCGATCGTGCTCGGAGCTGACGCTGCTGGACGAGCACCTCGAGCTGCTCGACGCGAAGGCCGACGCGCTGGTCGGCTTCAACTCGATCTTGCTGACGGTGCAGGCGATCTACGTGTCGTGGGTGCAGGAGATCGAGCGCCCCGCGTTCGAGTGGCTCGAGCTGCTGCTGTGCCTCGGGCTGCTGCTGTGCATCGTCTCGTGCACGCTGTGCTTGTCGATCCACTACGTGTTCTGGGCCCGCACCGAGACCCTGCAAAAACGCAGCTGGGAGGCCTACAGCGTGCAGCTGCTGTGGCTCCGCGATCGTCGAACGATCATCTATCGCATCTCGTGGTGGCTGGCCGTCGCTGCGCTCGGCTGTCTGGGTCTGGTCGTGGTCGCGCAGATCGTCCATGGCGCGCTGACGTCGTGATAGGCTCGGCGCCTCGGGTCGATCATGCGCCGCTTCGAGTACCGCGATCAGAAGTCGAACAAGTTCTGGGAGATCGAGCAGGACGGCTGCGAGCTGATCACTCGTTGGGGACGCATCGACACCACCGGGCAGTCGGCGCGCAAGCAGTACCCCAGCGAAGCCAAGGCGGCCGCGGAGGCGGACAAGCAGATCCGCAGCAAGACCGGCAAGGGCTACGTCGAGGTCAGCGACGCGACCGAGCTGCAGGCGCCCGCCAAGCCCAAGGGGCTGGCGTCGCAGCCACGGTCTTCGGCGAAGCGAGCCAAGCCGGAGCCCGCAGCGGCCGAGCCCGAGGCGCCTGCAAGCAAGCCGATCGTGAAGGTCGTCGCCGAAGCGCCCGCCGGCGAGCTGCCGGACGGTGGCGAGACCACGGTCTCAGGCTCGGGCTCGCGCACCTACACGCTGCGCAACGTCGGCGGCGCGTACTCGTGCACGTGCCCCGCGTGGCTGCATCAGTCGGCGCCCGCCGAGCGACGCACCTGCAAGCACCTGCGCAAGTTTCGAGGCGACGCGGCCGAGGAGGTGCGGCTCGGCGGCGCCGCGCTGCCGCAGCGCGCTCGCACGGTCCGCGAGGACGGCAGCGACAACGCGCCGCCGCTGCTGCTCGCCCATCGCTACGAAGAGCAAGATCCGACCGGCTGGTGGTTGAGCGAGAAGCTCGACGGCGTGCGGGCCTACTGGGACGGCAAGCAATTCCTCTCGCGGCTCGGCAACGCCTTCCTCGCGCCCGACTGGTTCATCGAGGGTCTGCCCGAGTTCCCGCTCGACGGCGAGCTGTTCGCCGGCCGCGGTCGCTTCCAGCACACCGTCTCGGTCGCGCGCCGCATGGATCGCGGCGAGGGCTGGCGCTCGCTCGCGTTCGTGATCTTCGACGCGCCCGGGCTCGAGCACGGCTTCGAGGATCGCATTCGTCACCTCGAGGATCACTTCGGCAAGCGACCGTGGCCGCAGGCGCAGGTGCTCGAGCATCGCGTGTGCAAGGGCGTCGACGATCTGCACACCGAGCTGAAGCGCGTCGAGGCGCTCGGCGGCGAAGGGGTGATGCTGCGCAAGCCCGGCTCGCGCTACGTCGCCGGCCGCTCGGACACGCTGCTGAAGGTCAAGTCGTTCCTCGACAGCGAGGCGCGCGTGGTCGGGCACCAGGCCGGCACCGGCAAGCACAAGGGCCGGCTCGGCGCGCTGCTGGTCGAGCTGCCCAACGGCACACGCTTCAAGGTCGGCACCGGGATGTCCGATGCCGAGCGCACCCAGCCGCCGGACGTCGGGGAGATCATCACGGTCCGCTACCAAGAGTTGACCGACGCTGGCGTACCGCGCTTTCCCAGCTACGTCGGCTTGCGTGGGGACGTCGACTGGGAGCAGCTGGTCGCGGCCACGCTCGAGCGCGAAGGCTGAGCGGGTCTGCTGCCCTGGCCCGAGGTCGGGCAAGGTGGTAGGGCGCAGACGCGCTGGCCAAAATTTTTTGCCGAGCCCTGGTCAGTCGTGCAGCGCGGCTTCTATCATCACCGCGATGAAGATCGAGTCAGGCACGGTCGTGACGCTCGCGTACGACATCACCACTGCCAACGGAGAGATCGTCGAGAGCTCGGACATCTCGGGACCGATCAGCCTGCTGCACGGCGTGCAGACGTTGATCCCGGGCCTCGCCGAGCGACTCGAAGGGATGGTCGAGGGCGCCGAGGCCACGTTCGAGTTCAAGCCCGAGGAGGCGTTCGGCACCACCGCCGACGCGCCCACTCAGGTCATGCGCAAGGCCGAATTCCCGGCCGACACGAAGTTCGAGGTCGGCACCAAGTTCGTGGCCAAGCTGCCCAACGGTCAGCCGCTGCACCTCGAGATCCGCAAGCTCGAGGGCGATGAGCTGACCGTGGCGATGCTGCATCCGCTCGCCAATCAGACCATCGGCATGAGCGTGCGGATCGTCGCCGTGCGAGCGGCCACGGCCAAGCTCTTTCTCCTTGGCCGCGCGATGGTCAAGCCGCCGCCCCCGCCTCCCAAGCGGTGATCGCCTCGGCGAAGCGGGCGCGTGTTCGCGAGCCGTCACGCATTACCAAATTCACGCCGAGGAACCGTCGAACCAGCCGTCGAGCTCACACGAGTGACGGTCACGATCTTGGCTCCCGCTCGGCTCGGGCATGGCAGTCAACGAGCACTACCATGCTCGACATGGTTCGCTCGTTGCTCCCCATCATCGGTGTTTCGGTGCTGCTCGGCTGTGTCGCGCAAGCCGAGTACGACAGCGCGCTGCAGGATCTCGACGCCGCCCGCAAGGCTCACTCGACGATCGAACAACAGCTCGCCAGCTGCCGCGACGAGCTGGCCGCCGCGCAGGCGGACTTCGACGCCGAGCTGGCCGAGCGTCTGGCTGCGAGCGAGGCCGAGCTGGCCGAGCTTCGTCGCCAGCGGGCGGCCGCCGAGCAGCGGCTCGAGGCCTTCCGTTCGCTCAACGACAAGCTCTCGGAGCTGATCGCCGCTGGCGATCTCGAGATTTACTTCCGCAACGGCCTGCCCGTGATCGCGCTGCCTTCGGAGGTGCTGTTCGACTCCGGCAAGGCCGAGCTGTCCAAGAAGGGCGAGGCCTCGCTGAGCAAGGTCGCGGCCGCGCTGTCGAGCATGACCGAGCAGCGCTTCCAGATCGCCGGTCACACCGACAACATGCCGATCGGCAAGAAGCTCACCTGGGTCGACAACTGGCAGCTCTCGGCCGAGCGGGCGCTGACCGTCACGCGCTACTTGGTCACGCACGGGGTCGCGCCCGACAAGCTCAGCGCGGCCGGGCACGGCGAGCATGATCCGGTCGCCAGCAACGACAGCGCGGGCGGGCGCAAGAAGAACCGCCGCATCGAGCTGATCCTGCTGCCGAACCTGAGCGAGCTGCAGCCGATCACCGAGGCCGAGCCGGCGCCCGCTCCTGAGTGAGCGCGAGCTGTGCGATGCTGGGCGCATGGCGTCTGGCTCTGGCTCCTCCACGCGATGGCTCGGCGTCGTCTCGACGTTCGGGCTCGGCTCGGCTTGCTACACGCCCTGCAGCCTCCCGTTCGATCCGCTGCCCGTGCCTGATGCGGACGCCAGCGCGGCGCCGCAGGTGCTCGCCGGCGAGTGGATCGGGCCGGGCGTGCTGGAGCTCTCGTTCTCCAAGCCGCTGCGCGCCGATGGGGACATCGATCCCAACCGCTTCACGCTCATCACCTGGGACGCCGAGTGGTTCGGCGGATCGGACGAGTGCTATCCGGGCACCAACTACAGCGAGCTGCGGCCGGGTGCCTACTATTACTATCCACCGGCCGGCATCTCGGCCGTGTGGATCGGCCCCGAGGATGACATGCGCCTGCGCCTGCGACTGTCGAGCAGCGCGATGCAGTGTCGATCGTCGAGCGACGCCGTCGCGAGCGGGCTGATCCTCGTTTACACCAACGCTGACGATCCCGGCTTGGGCGTGGGCCTGCGCGACGAGAACGGCGTCGCGCTGCCCGACCTCGGTCCGGCTTGGGCGATCACGGCGCTCGACGAATGCATCGGCAACAACTATTGCTGGTACTTCTACGAGTCGACGAGCGGTCACCTGCCGGAGTTCGACAGCCTCGCGCCGATCCCCTGCCCGTAGGCCCCTGCCCGTAGGCCCCTGCCCGTAGGCGTACGCGCGCGTTGGCTGCTAATCTCTCGCTCGTGCACGATCCGTCGCGTCTCCACCGCCACACTTACGCGGATTACGTTGCCGTCGAGCAAACCAGCTCCACCAAGCACGAGTTCTTCGACGGCGAGATATACGCCATGGCGGGCGGGACGGAGGAGCACTCGGCTCTCTCCGCGGAGCTCGTATGGCAGCTCCGCAACGCGATCGGTGATCGACCGTGCCGGGTTCACACCTCGGATCTGCGCGTCTACGTCGAGTCGGTCGGGCTCGCAACCTTCCCGGATGGTTCGGTGATCTGCGGCCCGCTCGAGCAGCACTCGCCCAGCCCGACCTCGACGGCGCTCAATCCTCTCGTGCTCGTCGAGGTCACCTCCGACTCTTCGGAGGCGTACGACACCGGCTTCAAGCTCGACGCCTACCGTCGGATCCCTTCGCTGCAAGACTACATCGTGGTCTCGCATCGCGAGCGTCGCATCACCGTTCACCATCGCGAGTCGAGCGGCGTCTGGATCTCGACCGTGGCGATCCGTGGCGGCGTGGTCGAGGTCCCCAGTCTCGGCGCGAAGCTGGTCGTGGACGAAGTCTACCGAGCCAGCGCGATCGTCTAAAAAGTCACGCCAACGTCGAAGATGAAGCGCCCATTGGTGTCGTCGGTCGGCCCGACGTTGTAGGGACCCGGCAGCAACACCGCGTAGCCGACCGCCATCGTGACGATGCCGATGTCGAGCTTGAGGAAGTTGGTGCCGATGCTCTGCCGGAAGTCGCGGCGGAAATTGAACTTGTCCCAAAACTGGGTGAGCACGCCGAAGTCGTAGAAGATCGAGTGCGCGAGCGAGCCGCCGAACAGGTTCTTCACCGAGGTCACCTGCAGCGCCACGCTCCCGATCGCGCGGATGTGGCCACCTTGCGCGCGCGGCCGGTAGATGACGCCGCCGTAGGGCAGCTCGATCTCCTCGATGTCGACGAGCATGGTCTCCGGCAGGATGCCGCGGATGCCGAGGTCGGTCGTGCCGCCGCCGTAGTAGCGCCAGACATCCGGGACCGTGTCGGTGTTGACCGTCCGGCCGTTGAACCCAGGCCCGTGAAAGGGCAGCAGGTGGCCGTAGCGGAGGCTGTAGAGGAAGGTGAGTCGATCCTGCGTACGCGGGATTGGCAGCGGGATGAAGTGCTGCCAGCCGATGTCGAAGCGCGCCCACCAGTCCTGCCCGCCGAACCACGGCGAGGCGATCTTGATGTCCATCGTCGCGATGAACCCGTCGTGGGGGTTGAACGCGTTGTCGACTCGCGTGAGCACCACGCCGGTGTCGAACAAGCCGGTGCGATCCGAGACGATGCCGCCGCTGCGGTTGATCCACGACTCGGCGCCGACCAGCGGCTTGCTCAGATCCTTGCTGACGTTGGCGAACTGAAACAGGTAGCCGGCGTAGAAGGTCCATGCCCGGAAGCGCCGGCTGATCCGCGGTGAGACGACGATCGAGAAGATCTCACCGCGGGCCGGGGTCGCGCGCTGCTGCACGCGGGCGCTGAGCTCGAAGTCGAACTCCGTGCCGAAGATGTGCGGGCGGGTGAGCGTGGCCACACCGAACCGCTCGTAGCACTCCTGGCCAGCGCACAGCTCGGCGTCGTCGAGCACCTCGCTGAGGTCGAAGCCCCAGCGCCCCTCGAGCGCGAGGTCCCAGCCGGTCCCGAACATGTTGGGGAAGGTCGGGTTGGCGAACACGTAGAACGGGTTCAAGGTCGCGGCCCCGAACCCGAAGTCGATCGTCATCGCGATGTCCTTGGCCTCCTCGAAGACCACGACTTGATGCACGTAGCAGGGGCCGTCCTCGTCGAAATTGCAGCCGACCGGGTAGGGCGTGATCGTCACCGACTTGGCCACGCCGCTGGCCTCGATCGCGGCCGCCGATTCGTCGACGAGCTTCTGATTGTAGGGCTCGCCGCTCTCGAATTTCAGCTCGCGGCGCAGCACCCAGTCACGGGTCTTGAAGTTGCCGCGGAACAGAATCTCGCCGAACTCGCCCTCACGGCCCTCGTAGATGTTGACGATCGGCTCGACCTCGACCTCCTTGTCGAACTGCCGGTTGGTGCAGATGCCAAACCGCGTGTCAGGCAGGCTGCGAGCCCCGTCGGCGATCAGCGTCTGCCCGCCCGGCGAGGTGTACTGCCAGGTCAGCTCGGCGTCGGAGACCGGGTAGCCAGCGTTGCGGTACTGCGCGACGATCGACGCGCGGGCGTCACGATCGAGATCGAGGCTGACCGGCACCCGGCCTCGCTTGCCGTCGATCTTGCGGTGCAGCGGGCTGCGATTGACGACGTCCGCCGCGAGCTCCGGATCGTTGGACTCGCGCAGCAGCGGATCCTTGATCTGGCGCGAGAAGCCGATCGGCTGCTCGAGGAATTGCAGCTGCTCGGTCCCGGTCGTGACCAGCCGCGGGCCCGGATCGACGACGATGCGCACGTAGATGTCGGCTCGATCGGCGGTCAGCACCTCGGCGAGCCCGGCTTGATCGAACTGGTTGATCCACGCCGCCGAGCCGCCGCTGTCGAGCAGGTCCTTGACCCGTAACGCCGCGCGCACGCGCGGGCGCTCGTCCTCGGGCACGTCGCCGGGCGGATCCTCGAGCGCCTGCTCCCAGAACGCCAGGTAGATGACCACGTCGGTGCACAGGTAGCCCTCGGCGTTGTAGGCCGCGATCACCGACTGGATGTCCGAGAGCGCGTCGCTCTCGCTGAACTTGCCGCCCTTGCGAAGCTTGCGTTCGTCGTCCCAGGCCCGCTCGATCCGCTTGGCCACCGCTTCGTCGAGCCGCGCGGGGCGGTTGATCTCGAGCGCCGCGATCTCGACCTTGGGCCCTTCGGCGATGTCGAAGCGCAGCTTGTCCATCGACTTGAAGTCGAGGTGCTTGCCCTCGACGCGCGCGAACAAGTAGCCCTTGCTCTGATAGAACGCGCGGATGTTGGCCGACTCGCGCTGAGCCGCGGCCGGGGTCGCTGGCTCGCGGCGGTTGAACAGCTGGATCTGACTGCGCAGCTGGTTGTTGCTGAAGCTCAGGCCCGACTCGCGCGCGCGCTTGGGTTGGGTGCCGCGGGCCGGCTTGAACTCGGTCTGCACCGCAGGTCCACGCGCGACCCGAACCTCGACCGGGATGTTGTGGCTGTCGAGCTCCGACTCGCGATCGAGCTCGTCGTAGCTGGTCTCGACCTCGACCTCCGGGTGTGGGTTGGCCGAGTCGCTGCGCCAGAACCGACCGAGTCCGCCGCCCGGCTCGGCGTAGGCGCGCAGGACCTTCTCCTTGGCCTTGTCCATGTGCTCGGCCGTCACGCGGGTCCGAAACACGCCGAGCACCTTCGGGATGAACTGCCGTCGGATCCAGCGAATGTCGCGGTCCTCGAGCGGCTCGCCGGCGTTGTCGCCGTTGCCGGCCTGATCGGGATCGAGGTGATCGACGTCGACGACGTCGAGGCGCCGGCGATCGACCTTGTAGCCGCGACCCTTCTCCAGATAGACGTAGAGGTCGGCCTCATCGGTGCTGCGTCCGCAGACCAGCGCCAGGCGGGTGCCGCCGTCGAAGTAGCCGCTGTCGAACAAGAACTGATCGATCCTGGCGATCTCGTCGCGCTCCCACTCGAGGCACGCGACGTCGCGGCTGTCGCAGATCGGCGGCGGATTGGCCTCGCGCAGGCGCTTGGGCTCGACGCACTGCCCACGCGCGAGCGAGCCCGGCTGCGCGTCGATGCTGAGCTGCCGAAGGATGTCGCGCTTGGCCAGCGGGATGTGGCCGCGGATCCGCACCCGGCGGATCGATCGACCGGGCCGCACCTCGATCACGACCTCGCCGGGCGCGACCGGGTAGAACTCCGCCCGGTAGCCGATCTCGCGCAGGCGCTCGCCATACTCGAACGGGTAGAAGTTGCCGTCGCGCATGCCGATGATCGTGGCCACGCGGTTGCGGTCGTCGTCCTCGACGAAGGTGCCGTGCAGGCTCAGCTTCTTCACGTCGACGTAGAGCACGGCCCCGCCGGACACGGCCGGGCGCGCGGCCATCAGCACCTCGTGGGTGGCGAGCGGGGCCAGGAACACCTCGAAGCCGTCGGCCGCGAGCCGCTCGAGCCGGTAGAGCAACAGATCCTGATCGGTGCCGCGGATCGTCGCTTCGATCATGCGCGGACCCTGACCGGGCGTGACCAGCTGCCGACAGTCGACGACCTCCAGCCGGCCGGTGCCGACCAGCTCGAGCGCCTTCACGATCGGGAACAGCGGATCGGCGCGGTTGCGGATGTCGCAGGCGGAGCCGATCTCGAGCTCTTCGGAGGGCTGCACGACCGCAGGCGGCGTGTCCATCGGCCTCGGCGGCTCCGCGTCAACGTCGTCGTCGGGCGGTGGCGTGTCTGCGGGCGGTGGCTCGACCGGCGGCGTGTCCCCGACCGGCGGCTCGGGCGGAGCGATGTCGACGAAGTCGTCGGGGGGCGCGGACTCAGTCTCAGTCTCGTCGAGCTCGGTCTCGTCCAGCTCACCCTCGATCTCGTCCTCGCCTTCACCGGCCGGCGGCGCGGCCCAGCTCTGGACCGGCACGATCGCGAGCACGCACAGGATCAGCAGCAGGACCACTGCAGACTTGGCGGGCACGATGCGCATGGATCGGGACCGACGGCTCAGCGCCGGCTCGGGACGTCGAAGCGCTGACGGAACTCGATCGACTGCGAGTTGGGCGGATCGAGCACGAGCACCCGGTTGGTGTAGTTGCGGAATCCGAACGCGGCCTCGATCGCCGCATTCTCGAGGATCTCGAGCCGGCCCGAGAACGTGCGACTGTCGCGAAGCACCGACCCAGGGTAACCGCGGACGTACGTGAAGTTGAGCCCCAGCCGTCCCCAGCCCCAGCGACCCCACTCCGAGCGCGTGGAGACGTCGATGACCACGCCGACGCCGTCGAGGCGCAGGCCGACGATCGGCAGCACGGCCTCCACGCGCGAGTTCTCGCGGGCGATCACCTCGTTGAGCTCGACCTGCGTCAGGCGACCGGCGAGCGGGAGGAAGCGGGTGCCGATCAGGCTGTTGTTGTTGCGATTCTCGCGGACGTCCGAGGTCGCCATCTCGGTGTTGCCGGCGTCGAAGATCAGATAGTCCACGCAGCCCTGAGTCGTGGCCACGGCGCCGGACGTGTCACCCGGCGCGCTGCACTCCCAGGCGATCGCGTCGAGCGTGCCGCTCAGGATCAGGTTGAGCGTCAGCAGCTGGTTGTTGACCTTGATCGGTTTCTGCCGGGTCGCCTTCAGGTTGAGGCTGCTCTGCGTGAGATCGTGGTGGACGTCGACGCGCCCGCCAGTCACGTCGTAGGCCCCGCCGAGGATGTCGATGTCGACCACGCCGCGCTCGATCGCGATGGTGCCGGTCAGCTCGGGGTCGCCGAGATATCCGCCGAGCGTCAGAACGGCGGTGGCCTCGAGCTCGAGATGACCCTGCGTACGATCGAGCCGTTCCGGGTCGACAACAACGTGGCCAAGAAGCTCGAGGCGGCGCAGGAACTCGGGCAGCTGCGAGGGCGGGGCAGGGTTGGGGTCGGCGAACGAGAGCACCGCGACGCCTTGCCGAGCGTCACGCAGCCACACCGAGCGATCGATCAGCACCTCGCCGGCGATGCGACCGCCACCGCCGCCCGCGTCGGTCTGGAAGTCGATGCGATCGCTGCTGAGCTCGGCCTCGAGCTCGGTCCGACCGGAGTTGTCGGCCAGCGAGATCGGGAACGCCTTGGCCGAGAGCGCGACCGAGGCCGACTCGAGCGCGTCGAAGCTGTCGGCCACGACCAGCTCGCCCCAGACATCGGCGCGACCACGATCGCCGAGCCGCAGCGTGATCGCGTCGCTCGGGCGGCTGCTCGAA
>DATLLB010000597.1:0-4755 GCA_035538075.1 Enhygromyxa sp. | reverse complement strand
TCCTGATCCCGCGCGACGGCGAAGGTGCCGAGGCGTACGCGGCCCGCCGCAAGACGCTCGAGGATCTGCGCGCGCTGGTCGAGGAGAGCTGGGACGGCCAGGCCCACTTCGCGGGCGCGCCGTACATCGAGATGGCCGCGTCGAGCTCGAGCCGCAGCGACATCGAGCGGCTCTCGCCGATCGTGATCGGCGTGCTCGCGGTCGCGTCGGCGCTGCTGCTCGGCTCGGTCACCGCGGCGGTGCTCAACCTGCTGGTCACCGGCCTCGGCGTCGCGCTGATCATGGGCGCGCACGGGCGCTTCGACGAAGCCCTGACGATCGTCAGCTCCTCGACCCCGGTGATGATGGTCGCGCTCGGTGGCGCGTTCGGGGTCCACATCCTGGCCGGCTACCAGCGCCGGCAAGGCTCGAGCCGCGCGCGCGCGTCCGAGACATTGCGCGAGCTGTGGAAGCCGGTCGTCATGTCCGGAGCCACGACCGCGGTCGCGTTCTTCGCCCTGGTCGTGATGCCGCAGGTGCCGATGGTGCGCTTCGGCGTGATCGCGGGCATCGGCGTGCTGTTGCTGCTGCTGCTCGCCCTGGTGGTGCTGCCCGCGTTGCTCGCGGTGCTGCCCGACAACCTGCTGGCCTACAAGCCCGAGAAGGCGCTGCCGATCCCCGGACGCCCGCCGTGGTGGCTGTTGGTCGGCGTCGCGGCGATCAGCCTGTTCCTCGCCCGCGGGATGAAGGCCGACCCGGACACGGGCAACGTGTTCGACGAGGACAGCGAGGTCCAGCGCAGCAACGCGTTCTTCAACGAGAACTTCGGCGGCTCGACCTACCTGCAGGTCACGATCGAGGCCGACGTCGGCGAGGCCGAGGTCCTCCGAGCGATCCGCAACATCAGCGAAGGCGTGCGCGCGATCGAGGGTGTGGCCGACGTGCGCTCGGTGTTCGAGCCGGTCGAGGTGCTCAACGCCGCGCTCGGTGGCCGCCGCGGCGTGCCCGAAAATTCGCCGCGCGCCGGCCGAGTGCTGACCTACCTGATCGGTCACCCGGCGATGGTCCAGCTGATGACCGACGAGGCCGACGGCGCGCTGATCCACATCAAGCTCGCGCCGATGGACGGCGATCGGCAGGTCGCCGTCACCCAGGAGATCCGCGAGGTCGTCGATCGCTACGCCGCCAGCGATGACATCGTCCGCGTGGCCCCGACCTCGGTCCCTGCGGTCGCCGAGCTGCGCGATCGCGAGACCGCCGAACGGCTCGCGCGGCTGACCGGTCAACAGGTCGACATCGCCGCGCTGCGCTCGGGCAAGGCCAAGCCGCCGAAGGCCCTGCTCGACAAGGTGATCGAGCTGCGCGACGACCTCGACGATCCCGAGGACGGCATCTTCGCGGTCGAGATCCCCGAGCTGCAGTCGCTCGAGCCCGAGCAGCTCCTGACCCTGCGCGGCGAGGCGCTCGAGAAGTACATGCGCGAGACCCTGACGACCGCGGTCGCCGAGGATGCCGAAGGCATCGCGCCCGCGGCCAAGCACCTCGGCGCGTGGATCGACGACGAGCTGGGCAAGTATCAGGTCGAGGGCTGGTGCGCCGCGCTCGACTTCGAGTCGCGCTGCGACGAGCTGCGCCCGGCGCTGTCGGAATTCGACGACGAGGAGTGGCGGATCCCGGCCGACCTCGAGCTGCCCCCCAACACCCAAGCCGACGCTCAGGCGCGCGAGGTCGCGGCCGACATTCGCCTCACCGGCCAGCCGGTCATCGGTCAGGCCTTCGCCGAGAGCGTGACCACCTCGCTGTGGGTCTCGACCGGAGTCTCGATCCTCGCGCTCGCGCTCGTGTTGCTGGTCACCCGCACGCTGTTCGCGTTGGTCCCGGCGCTGTGGACCCTGGCGTTCTCGGCCGGCATCATCGCGGTGCTGGGCCACCCGATCAGCGTCGGAACCAGCATGATCACCTGCATCGCGCTCGGGGCCGGCGTCGACTTTGCGATCCACCTTGGCTACCGCGCGCGCTCCTACAGCGATCGGGGCCGCGGCGAACGAGCCGTGCGCGAGCTCGGAGCGGTGATGGTGATCAGCGCGGTCCAGCTCGCGCTGGCGTTCTCGGTGCTGCTGCTGTCCGAGATGCCGCCGCTGCAGGAGTTCGGCATCGGCTTGGCGATCGGCCTGGTCGGCGCCGCATTCGGAGCCGTGTGGTTCACGCCGATGTTGATCCGTGATCCTCCAGGGGCGGATTCGGCGAAGCGAAAGTAGTTACACACGCCGCGCCGGCTGATTGGCTACACCACCACGATCCCGGATCTGCACACTTTGTCATCCACGCAATTCACGCAGTCACGCGGATGCTCGCGCGCGCTCACGTGGCTGTGATCCCGATCACTCGTTCCGACTCGACCACCCCTGCAGACCCCAACAGACGCTGAAATTCGGCCGCAATCATAGAGAATAGCGGCCGGTGAGTCGCGTCGAAGGCCGCACCGCCGCCACGGCCAGCCCAAGCTGGCGGCCCCCCGTCGAACACGACCGACCGGAGCACCGAAAAATGAAACTCGCCAACGTCCTCACCGCCTTCCTCGTCTGCGCCCCCGTGACCCTCGCCGTCGTCGCGCCGTCGAGCGTGGCCCAAGCGGCTGATGGGGCCGCCGTCCTGAAGAAGCTCGACCAGGACGCGCAGGCCTTCGATGACATCAGCTACGTCTCCACCATGGAGATCTGGAAGGGCGGCAGCAAGAAGAAGGAGCTGCAGTTCGACATGACGATGAAGGGGCTGGACAAGCAGTTCATCAGCTTCACGGCCCCGGGTGACGTCGCTGGCATGAAAATCTTGATGGTTGGGGACTCGCTGTGGATGTACAGCCCCGAGTTCCAGAAGGTCCGCATGATCGCCGCGCATGCGCAGAGCCAGGGCTTCCTCGGCAGCGAGTTCACGCCCGAGGACATGGTCATGACCGGCCTCGCCAAGCACTTCGACGCCGAGATCGGCGGCAAGTCGGGCAACGAGACCTCGCTGACGCTCAAGCCCAAGCCCGATTTCCAGAGCTCCTACTCGAAGCTCGAGATCGTGATCGACAGCAGCAAGGGCGGCGTCACCAAGATCACCTACTTCGACGGCTCCGGCACGGCGGTGCGCGAGCAGACCCGCGGCGGCTGGGCGAAGATCTCGGGCAAGTCGATGCCGACCGAGATCAAGATGAAGAACCTCAAGACCGGCGCCGAGACGGTCATCAAGCTCTCCGACATCAAGGTCAACCAAGGCGTCGAGGACGACCTGTTCTCCAAGCGCACGCTGCTTCGGTGACCTCTCTTCACGCCGCTCCGCGGCTGAGCGCACCTGAACCCACGTGATCCCGACCGATCTGTACCTGGCAGCGTTCCTGTTTGCCGGCCCGCCCCCGGGCCCTCAGGAACAACCCGACGCGTCCAGCCCCACCGGCTCGGACGCGTCGTCCATTTCAGAAACCACGGACACGCCGCCCGAAGCGGATCCCGACGGCTCCGACGAGGAGTCCGACGACGCGATGATGGACGCGTTCTTCGGCGGCTCGGACGAGGAAGAAGAGCCGCCGCCCGAGGGCACGCCGCCCGAAGGCACGCCGCCCGAAGGCGAGACCGAGACCGAGACCGAGACCGTCGTCAGCGGGACCGAGGTCGCGCCTGCGGGCGAGCTCGACATGTCCGACATCTTCGGTGACGCGAGCGCGATCGAGGAGCTGCCCGACGCCGCCGAGATCGAGAGCTCGGGGCCCGCGAGCGGCTCGGGCCTGTTCAACGGCAAGCTCGATCTCCGCCTGCGCGTGGTCAGCAGCGTCTACGTCGACATCGACAACCTCTACCAGGGCAAGCGCTGGAACCCCGATCAGCCGTCGATCGGCGAGTCGGTCGAGCGGCCGTCCGCGTTCAAGGTCGGCCAGGCGATCCCGCGCGGCACGGTCAGCCGCAACGAGAACCGGCTGGAGTTCTACTTCTCGTACAAGCCCAACGAGCACATCCAGATCGTCGGTGACATCGAGCCGGTGTTCCTCGGCGTCTCGCAGGTCTCGACGCTCAACGACCTGTCGAGCATGCAGATGCTGACGCCCTTCCACATCGAGAGCGATGCGGCCTACGTCGCGATCCTCGACGCGCTGCCGGGCCTCGACATCAAGATCGGCCGGCAGATCGTGGTCTGGGGCACGGCCGACAAGTTCAACCCGACCAACAACATCAACCCCGACGACCTCGAGGATCGGCCGCTGTTCACCGAGCCGATCGCCAACCAGATGTTGGTCGTCGACTTCCACCCCTGGCAGGACAAGCTGTGGTTCCAGGGCGTGTACGTGCCGCTGTTCTACCCGGCCCTGCTGCCGCCCTCGGCTTCGTTCGCGCTCTCCGATCCGCAGACCCCCGTCAACTTCGCCAACCAGACCGAGAAGGACAAGCTCGAGTTCCTGCAGGGCTTCATCACCGCCAACGAGCAGTTCAACCCGCGGGTCACGACCAAGGTCGAGCCGCCGCCGCGCAACATCACCAACGGTCAGGCCGCGTTCAAGATCGGCTCGCGGCTCGGGCCGGTCGACATGAGCGCGTCGTACTACTACGGCTTCTTTGACATCCCGATCCCGTACGAGACCACGTCGAGCCAGCTCGGCCCGCTCGACGAGCCTGCGGTCGACGGCTACTGGTATCAGTCCGACGTCACGCTGGTCTATCCGCGCATGCACGTGGCCGGGCTCGACTTCGCCGCCCAGCTGCCGTTCCTCGACGACATGGGCCTGTGGGCCGAGGGCGCGCT
>DATLLB010000596.1:0-8562 GCA_035538075.1 Enhygromyxa sp. | reverse complement strand
CCGCGGACGGCACCGAGACCGGGCTCGGCGAGGGCGAGGTCGAGGAAGATCTGCAGGGCCGCGGCGCCGACAAGGACGGCGAGCGCACCGACTATTTCTGCTCCGACGGGTTCGACAACGACGGCGACGGCTTCACCGACTGCAACGACCTCGGCTGCAAGCTCGGCACCGAGGTCACGGTCTGCCAGCCGACCGGCGACATTCGCTTCTCGGTCGTCGCTCGCATCTCGCAGGAGTTCGGCTTCGCCGGACCCGAGTACGGCGACAAGGCGCTGATCAAGCAGCCGCAGAGCAGCGATCCCAACGCCGTCGATCCGCGCGCGGCCGAGAATCGCACCCCGTTCAACACCGAGTTCGAGAGCCTGCAGCTGCGCGTGCTCGGGCAGATGCCGTTCATCCAAAACAGCTTCTTCCTGCTCTCGATGCGGGCCGAGAAGACCCCGCGCCTGACCTTTGCGACCTTCCAGGTGCCGATCAAGGGCGGCCACTACGTCAACGTCAACAGCGGCGGCGGCGGGCTCAGCCTCGAGCTGGTGCGCTCGGTCCACAAGCGCATGATGGTCGACCCCGCGTACTACGTGTACAACGCGTTCGAGCAGGGTAACGGCGCGGCGATCGAGTTCGGCGGCCCGCTCGACAAGCGCGGGCGCTTTCTCTACCGCACGTTCTTGGCCGGCGGCAGCGGCCGCTTCGCCGGTAACGTCGGCGGCACCTTCTTTCCGGACGGCGACCGCAACTTCACCTACTCGGCCGGCGCCCAGGTGCACATGAACCTGGTCGGCTACTACAACCGATTCGACTCGCCGTTCCTCTACACGCCGGGCTCGACCGCGTTCACGCTGACGTTCGGCGCCAAGTACGATCAGCGCGCGCAGGAGCGCTATCCGGCCGTCAACGTGCAGAGCACGTTCCGCTACAAGCGCTTGATCGTGCTCGGCGAGTTCTACGGCAAGCGCGAGATCAACTTCAAGAACTGGCAGATGGCCTACAACGTCCAGGTCGGCGTGCTCGCGGTCAAGCGGCGGCTGCTGCTGTCGGCCGACTTCGGTCAGTACATGGCGACGCCGTTCGAGGATCCGCCCGCGGATCTCGGCTCCGATCTGCGCCGCCAGCTGCAGGAGCTGCAGTACCGCGTCGCCGCGCACATCTACATCTGGCGCAACGTGTTCCTCGCTCAGATCGTCTGGCGCGATCGTTGGGTCGAGCGGCCGCCGAGCTCGCAGATTCCCGACGGGACCGACCGGCGCACCGATCTCCGGATCCTCCTCATGTACAGGTTTTGAACCGCGCTATCCGAGCTATCCTGGGTCGCGATGTTCCACTACGCCGACTCACGAAAGCTGAAGCTGGTCGCGCCGGACGAGGCGCTGCCGGGACGTGCCACCGCGCTCGAGGTGCCGGAGGTCAACTTCGTCAACGGCCACCGAATGGTCCCGCCGTTCCCCGAGCACCTGCAGATCGCCACCTTCGCGCTGGGCTGCTTCTGGGGAGCCGAGCGCAAGTTCTGGAAGACGCCCGGAGTGTGGTCGACGGCCGTCGGCTACGCCGGCGGCTACACCCCCAACCCCACGTACCGCGAGGTGTGCAGCGGCGCGACCGGCCACACCGAGGTCGTGCGCGTCGTCTTCGATCCCGCGCAGGTCAGCTACGAGACGCTGCTGAAGGTGTTCTGGGAGAACCACGATCCCACGCAGGGCATGCGGCAGGGCAACGACGTCGGTACGCAGTATCGCTCGGCGATCTACACCCACTCGCCCGAGCAAGCCGCGGCCGCGCGTGCCTCCAAGGAGTCCTACGAAGCGGCGCTGCGCGAGGCCGGCTACGGCGAGATCACGACCGAGATCCGCGAGGCGCCGCCCTTCTATTACGCCGAGGACTATCACCAGCAGTACTTGGCCAAGAACCCCAACGGCTACTGCGGGATCGGTGGCACGGGCGTCTCCTGCCCTTCCGGTGTGGGCCTTTAGTGTAGGATCGCGGGCGTCATGCCCGACTGGAAGAAGCTGCTCGACACCACCAAGAAGCAAGTCGGCGAAGGGGCGAAGATCGCCGGCCAGGGCCTGCGCCAGGCGGCCGACGAGGCGAGAAAGGTCGCGGGCATCGGGGTCGGATCGATCACGCTGGAACCGACTCGCTCGAGCTACGAGCTCGGTGACACGATCCGCGGCACGCTGAAGCTGCAGCTCAGCGAGCCGACCCCCGCCAAGCGCCTGGTCGTCACGCTTCGAGCCACCCGCAAGCGCTACGTGGTCCAGCGCGGCAGCGACGGTCGCAGCTCGCCGGTCCAGCGCAACGAGACGATCGTCGAGCACGAGGTCGAGCTCGGCGGCGAGCGAACCTACGAGAGCGGCACCCACTCGTTCACCGTGCACATCCCGGATCGCATCGCCGCCAAGGTCGAGATCGACGGCATGCTCGGCGACGCGCTGCGAGCCGCCCAGACGCTGCGCTCGATGACCGAGTCACCGATCCATTGGACACTCACCGGCTTCCTCGACATCCCCTGGAAGCGCAACGTGTCCAAGCAGATCGACCTCTCCATTCGGGCAGACTGAGCGGCCACTCGACTTGCGTGGTCGGGCCGTCGCCGGACACACTGGCGGCGATGAGCGAGCGACCCCGCATTGCAATCATCGGCATGGGCAACGTCGGCGCGGGCCTCGGCCGCACGCTGGCCAGGGCCGGCTACGAGCTCCGCTTCGGCGTGCGTCCCGGCAACGACATCTCCAGCGTGCTCGAGGAGCTGCGCTCGACCGGCGCGACGGTCTCGGCCGCGAGCCCGATGGAGGCCGCGCGCGGGGCCAAGCTGGTGTTCCTCGGGGTCCCGGCCGCAGCCGCGGTCGAGGCGGTCGCGTCGCTCGGTGATCTCGGCGATGCGATCGTCGTCGACTGCACCAACCCGGTGCGTTGGGACGCCGGCCCGGTCTGGGCGCCGCCGGCCGAGGGCTCGATCACGCAGGCGATCGCCAGGGCCTGCCCGCGCGTGCGGGTGGTGAAGGCCTTCAACGGCTTCGGAGCCGAGTTTCACGCCAACCCCGAGCTGCCGGGCATCGACCGCGGCGTGACCGTGTTCATCGCGGGTGACGACGTCGAGGCCAAGCAGACGGTCGCGAGCGTGGCCGAAGCCGCCGGCTTCTCGCCGGTCGACGCCGGTCCGCTGCGCAACGCGGGCGTGCTCGAGAACGCGGCCGTGCTGTGGATTCACCTGGCCACGGTCGGCGGGCTCGGCCGCGAGATTGCCCTGCAGCTGCTGCGCCGCTGAGCCAGCTCAGCCATCGCACTCGCCGGCGCGCATCTTCTCGCCGAGTCCGGCCGCGTCGGTCGCCATGCCGTAGCGCGCGTCCATGAAGTCGATGAACTGCTGGTCGTAGCAACCAGCGGTGCACTCGAGCGGACCGTCGCTCCAGTGCGCCGCGCTGATCGTCAGCTGCCGCCCCTCGATCGCGTACGTGTACGGCTGCAGCGGCCCGTCGTGCGTCTCGGGCCCGCGCTGTCCATTGGGATACTCGCGGTGACGCAGCGCGGCAGCGAAGCCCCGCTCGGGTCCGTACACGAGCTCGAGATCCTCGCGCGTGAAGATCGTGCGCGTGCCCATCACCGCCATCGCGGCATCGCGGTGGACCCAATGCACGTGCGGTCCCCAGAACACCACGATGCTCCACTCGCAGTCCCAGATCGTGCGGTCGAGCTCGAGTTCGGCCGTGGGGGCCGACAGCTCGGTGCTCGGCGGCTCGGTGCTCGGCCGCTCGGTGACCGGCTGCTCGACAGGATCGTGCTCGCCCGTCGACATCGAGCCCCTCGTGCACGCGCACGCGAACGAGGCCGTCACCGCGATCCCGAGCTTCCTCGCCATCGAGTGCATGTCGCCCGAGCGTATCGCAGCTCCCGAGCTTGTGCGCCCGGCCCGAACGTAGGATCCTAGCCTCGTGGCCGGGGACGATCGCACGCACAGCGGCGACAGCCTGCACGCCAAGCTCTCGCTGCTGTCGCTGGGCGAAGGCACCATCTCGGCCACCACCGACGGCGAAGACGACGATTACGACGATCGCCCCCACGACGCGACGCCCGAGCGCATCGGTCGATACTTGGTGCTGGCCAAACTCGGGGCTGGGGCGATGGGGGTCGTGTACTCGGCCTACGATCCCGACCTCGATCGCAAGCTCGCGCTCAAGCTCCTGCACGAGGAAGATCAGCGCGACGATCGAACCATTCGCCTGCTGCGCGAGGCCCAGGCGCTGGCTCGCGTCTCGCACCCCAACGTCATCTCGGTCTACGACGTCGGCACCTTCGAGGGTCGCGTCTACATCGCGATGGAGTACGTCGACGGCATCTCGCTCGGCGCCTGGCGAGCGGCCCAGCAGCGCACGCCTGCGCAGATCCTCGCGGTGTTCATCGCGGCTGGGCGCGGGCTCGCAGCCGCGCACGAGAAGGGCCTGGTCCACCGCGACTTCAAGCCCGACAACGTGCTGGTCGCCCGCAACGGTCGCGTGGTCGTGCTCGACTTCGGCATCGCGCATGCGGTCGGCGTCACCGAGTCGCTCGAGCAAGACGACGCGGCCGTGCGGCGGCGCATCGTCGAGCACTCGGTCGCGCACGGGACCGTGCCCACCTTCGGCGGTAGCCTGGCCGGCACCGCGCGAGCGCTCGACACCGAGGTCACCCGCGCGGGCGCGTTGATCGGGACCCCGGCCTACATGGCGCCCGAGCAGCTCGAGGGCCGCAGCACCGACGAGCGCAGCGATCAGTTCGCGTTCTGCATCGCGCTGTGGGAGGCGCTGCACGGCGAGCGTCCGTTCCCCGGCGAGTCCCCGCTCGCGCTCTGGCAGGCGATGCGCGACGGTGCGATCCGCCAGCCCAGCACCACGGGCGTGCGCAGCAACATTCAACGCGCGCTGCTGCGTGGGCTCGAGATCAACCCCGAGCGGCGCTTCGCCAAGATGACCGCGCTGCTGGCCACGCTCGAGCACGATCCCGCGACCGTGCGTCGCCGCCTCGTGCTCGCCGGCACGATCGTGGCCACGATCGGCCTCGCGCTGTGGAGCCTCGCCACCCGGCCCACGCCCGGCTTGATCTGCGACGGCGCCGGGCAGCGCCTCGCGGCCAGCTGGGGTCCCGAGCGTCGCGCGGCGCTCGAGCGTGCGTTCAGCAATTCGTCGGTGCCGCTGGCCGGCCACAGCCTGCCGGCCGTGCTCGACGGCCTCGATCACTACGCCGCGCAGTGGCAGGCCATGTACGTGGACGCGTGCGAGGCCACCCACGTGCGCGGCGAGCAGTCCGAGGACCTCCTCGATCTGCGCATGGCCTGCCTCGAAGATCGCCGGCTCGGGCTCGATGCGTTGGTCGAGGTGTTGCTCGAGCCCGACGCGACCGTGGTCGAGAACGCCGCGACCGCGGTCGCAGCGTTGCGACCGATCGATACCTGCGCCAACCACCGCGCGCTCACGGCCCGCGTCGCGCTGCCCGACGAACAAGCGATGGCCGATCGCGTCGACGCCATTCGGCGCGAGCTCTCGCTCGCTCGGGCGCGCCGCGACGCCGGCGATCACGAGCGCGCGATGACCATCGCCCGCGAAGCCGAGGCCCGCGCGGCAACCACCGTCTACGCGCCGATCCAGGCCGCCGCGCTGATCGAGGTCGGCCTCACCTCCAACGAAGCCGGCGACTACGCGCAGGCCGAGGCCAAGCTGCGCGAGGGCTTCTATCAGGCGCTCGCGGCCGGCGACGAGCAGACCTGCATCGAGGCCGCGACCGCGCTCGTGCAGGTCACCGGCGATCACCAGCAGAGCTTCGCGGTCGCCGAGAACTGGGCGAGGATCGCCGACGCGCTGCTCGATCGCCGCAGTGACCAGCGCTCGCGCGCTCGCGTCGAGCTCGAGTTCTTCGTCGGCATCATGCACTGGCGACAGGGCGAGCTCGAGCGCGCCCGCACCGAGCTCGAGGCCGCGCTCGCGCTCGCCCAGGCGCTCGGCGAGGACGAGATCCTGCTCGAGGCGCGGGTCCGCAAGGGCCTCGGATCGACGCTGTGGAGCCTCGGCAAGGCCGACGACGCCGCCGTGCAATTCGAGCTGGTCGTCGCCACGCTCGCCCGTCAGCTCGGCGACAGTCACCCCAAGGTCGGCTCGGCGCTCAACAACCTCGCCAGCGCGCACTACAGCCTCGGCCGCCTCGATCTCGCCGAGGCCGAGCTGACCCGCGCGCTGGGGATCTACGAGACCAGCCACGGCGACGAGCACCCGAGCGTCGCCAACAGCCTCAACAACCTCGCAGTGATCAGCACCAAGCTCGGCAAGCTCGAGCAGGCCCGCGACACCCAGCTGCGCGTGATCGGCATCTACGAGCGCACGGTCGGGCCCGATCACCCCGAGCTCGCCAACGTGTGGAGCAACCTCGGTCGCACGCTGCGGATGCTCGAGGACTTCGACGAAGCCGCCGACTACTACCGTCGCGCCTACGAGCGCCGCGTCGAGAAGCTCGGGGCTGAGCACACCGACACCATGACCTCGCTCGGCGGGCTCGCGCTCACCCAGCTCGATCTCGGCCAGCTCGAGCAGGGCTTCGCCAACTGCGAGATCGTGCTGACCACCCAGCGGCGCTTGCTGGGCGACGACCACCCGAACATCGCTGACGTGCAGCTGCAATTTGGCGCCGCTATGGTCGAGCATGGCCGCGCGCGCGAAGGCGAGGCGCTGCTGCGAGACTCGCTCGCCGCCCGCGAGCGGCTGCTGGCGCCCGATCATCCGGACATCGCCGAGAGCCTGGCCGCGCTCGCCCACGCGCTGGTCGAGCGGAGGGCCACTCGCGAGGCAGTGCAGTTGCTGGATCGCTTCAAGGCCATGGAGAGCGCCGCCAAGCCAGGGCTGACCACGCGGGCGCGAGTGCGGCTGGATCTCGCGCGGGCGCTCGACGATCCAGACAGCGCGCGGGCGGCCGCGAAGGATGGGCTCGCGTTGCTCGAAGGCGCCGAGGGGCCGGCCAACAAGCAACTGCGGCGGGCGCTTGCCGACTGGCTGTCGGCGCACGGATGATTGCACGATGATTGAGCGCGGCACAGGAAACCTGCTCGACGCCGACGTCGACGCGCTGGTCAACGCCGTCAACACCGTCGGCGTGATGGGCAAAGGCCTCGCGCTTCAGTTCAAGACCGCCTTTCCCGAGGTCTTCCGCGCGTACGCGGCCGCCTGCAAGCGTGGCGAGGTCGTGGTTGGCCGCGTGCACGTGGTCGAGCGTTCGGTGGCGCCCCGCTTCATCATTCACTTCCCGACCAAGCAGCACTGGCGACAGCGCTCGAAGCTCGACTACATTCGCGATGGTTTGGCGGATCTCGTGACGCAAGTTCGAGCCTCGAACATTGCATCCATCGCCATTCCTGCGCTCGGCTGTGGCCTGGGCGGCCTCGCGTGGCGCGAGGTCGAGCCGCTCATCGTGGCCGCATTCACCCCGCTCGAAGACGTTCGCGTCGTGCTGTTCGAGCCCGGATGATTGCCGACAGCCTGGGCCGGACGACGAGGCCCGCGCTTGACACCTCCGCGCTCGAGGTGCTCGCCTCGCCTCGATGCCCGACGCTCCATTCACGCTCGACCAGACCTACGTGCACCTGACCGCCGAGGGCCACGCCACGCCGATCCCCGTCACGCCCGACTTCTGGGCCACGATCGGCGAGCGCACCGAGCTGCATGATGGCTTCCTCGTGACCCGCAGCCGCATGACCGAGGATTGGCCGCACTGGGAGATGCACCCCGAGGGCGAGGAGATCCTGATCCTGCTCTCCGGCGCGATGGATCTGCTGCTCGACGACGGCGAGCGGCAATGGACGGTCGAGCTGCGACCCGACCGCAACACCTGGATCAACCGTCGTGGGGTCTGGCATCGCGGTCTGGTGCGCGAGCCCAGCGACGTGGTGTTCCTGACCGCCGGTCGCGGTACCCAGCATCGCCCCGCCTGAGCCTGCAAGCGAAGTTGACGTCAACCGCAGCGGCCACCATCCACGACGATCGTCAATCCGGTTGTCGGCCTGCGAACGCCGTCGATCTCGCTCCGTTGAAATCACTCGAATTTTCGCCTGGCGTCGGCGTTGCTCTGCAGCCCGTCATGCGAATCCACGTGCCGCTGTGTTTGCTCGCGTCTTCGATCGTGCTCAGCGCTTGTCTCGAGCACCCGCTCAAGCCGGTCGAGCTGGAGAAGAGCTCGGTCGGCAAGAAGAAGGTCCAGCTCTATGTGAACAAGGACGTCGACATCCTGTTCGTCATGGACAATTCCGGATCGATGGGCGAGGAGCAGGCCACGCTCGCGGCCAACTTTGGCTCGTTCATCGAGGTGCTGGAGGCACCCCAGGTCGAGGCCAATTATCGAATTGGCGTCACGACCACGGACAATGGCAACCACTGGTGCCCAGCCGGGCAATACACGCCCGAGGGCGGCAAGCTGGTCATGAGCTCGTGCAAGTCGCGGCTCAACGACTTCATCTCGCCGCAGGGCGACGACGTGCAAGATCTCGCGTGCAACGACATCTGCGACCTCGACGCGGAGCAGCTGGAGATCAGCCCGACGACCACCGACTTCGAC
>DATLLB010000595.1:0-7607 GCA_035538075.1 Enhygromyxa sp. | reverse complement strand
GGCACCGCCGCCTCGCAGTCGAATCCCCAGTCGAGCGGCGTGGTCCACTCGCTTGGGTAGCTGATCTCACCGGCACCGTCCCACACGATCGTGCCTTCGAAGGTGCGCACGACCAAGTGGTTGCTGACGGCCGTGACTCCGCCGAAATCACCAGGCGCCTGGTAGAACAGGAAGAAGCCGTCGTCGTCGGCCGGGCTCAGCCGCTGGCCCTCGCTGCAGCACTCGCTGGTCATCCGTGCCGCATCCTCGCCGATGAACGCACCCTTGTAGTCGCCGCAGATCGAGCTCAGCGCGATCGGCTCGAGCGTTTCGTAGTCGAAGCGCACCAGGATGTCGCAACCGCCGAGCTCGCTGGTCAGCGTTGGCGCCAACGCTGCGGCCGCGGCCGCGCAGGTGTCCGGCTCGCCGTCGCCGTCACCGTCACCGTCGCCGTCACCATCACCATCGCCGTCGCCGTCGCCTGGATCCGCCACGCAGGTCCAGCACGTCGTGTACCCCTCCTGCTCGCACTTCATCCCGTCGCCGCACGCGGCCTCGTCACAGGTCTCGTGCCAGCCATCTTCCGGATCGCACTGGTGCTCACCGAAGGGATCGTCGTCGTCGCTCCCCTCGGCGAGCTCGTCCTGACCGCCGTCTTTGCATGCCCCGGTCACACCGCCACAAACCATCGCGGCCATCACCAACGTCAATCGCGCTCGCAAGTGCATGAACCTCTCATACCATGATCGCGGAGCACGAGCGATGAACGACAAGCGCTTCCTCAACGACAAGGAGACCCTGGTGACCGAGGCCCTCGAGGGTCTCGCTGCGTTGACGTCATTCGACGACGGCCAGCAGCTCGCGCGACTCGACGGCTACCCCTACATCAAGGTCATCACTCGCGCGACGCTCGACCCCAGCAAGGTAGCGATCCTCTCGGGCGGCGGTGCCGGGCACGAGCCGGCCCACGCGGGCTTCGTCGGCGCGGGCATGCTCAGCGGCGCGGTCTCGGGTGAGATCTTCGCGTCGCCCAGCGTCGAGGCGGTGCTCGCCGGGATCATGGCGGTCACCGGCGACGCTGGCTGTTTGTTGGTGGTCAAGAACTACACCGGCGACCGCCTCAACTTCGGGCTCGCGGCCGAGCGTGCGCGCGCGCTCGGCAAGCGCGTCGAGACCGTGTTGGTCGCCGACGACATCGCGCTGCCCGGCTCGGCGCGTCCGCGTGGCGTCGCAGGCACGCTGTTCGTACACAAGATCGCGGGCCACCTCGCCGAGCAGGGCGCCGACCTCGAGACGATCGCCAGCGCAGCGCGAGCGGCTGCCGCCGACATTCGCTCGCTCGGCGTCAGCCTCGAGAGCTGCACGATCCCCGGCCAGCCGCCGATCGAGCGGCTCGCCGCCAACGAGGGTGAGCTCGGGCTCGGCATCCACGGTGAGCCGGGCGTGGAGAAGATCGAGCTCGGCTCGGTGCGGACGATCGTCACCTTGCTGGCCGAGCGCTTGGCCGCGACCTTGCCCAGTCGCGAGGCTCGCTACGCCGCGCTGATCAACAACCTCGGCGCGGTGCCGACGATCGAGATGTCGGTGATCACCCACGAGATCCTGCGCTCGGTCCTCGCCGATCGCATCGAGCTGGTGATCGGCCCGGCTCCGCTGATGACCTCGCTCGACATGAACGGCTTCTCGCTCTCGCTGCTGCAGCTCGACGCGCTGCGCCGCGAGGCGCTGATCAGCCCGTGCGGGCCCGCAGCATGGCCGCCCGCGCGCCGGCCCACGCCCGTGCTCGTCCGTCCGCTGCCCGTCACGCGCTCGCAATCCCACGCGCCCGCGTCGTCGAATCCACGGGTCGAGCGAGCGCTGGCGGCCATGCTCGATCGCCTGATCGCGATGCAGCCCGAGCTCGACCGGCTCGACGCGACGATCGGTGACGGCGACACCGGCTCGACGCTGGCCACCGCCGCGCGGGCGATTCGATCCCGCTTCGCCGAGCTGCCCTTCGCCTCGCCCGCGCTGCTGCTGCGCAGCCTCGCGGACATCCTGGCCGAGAGCATGGGAGGCAGCTCGGGCGTGCTGCTCTCGATCTTCTGCACCGCAGCCAGTCAGGCGTGCGAGCGCGAGCTCGGCTGGGCCGCAGCGATGGCCGCGGGCGTCGATCGCATGCGCGAGCATGGCGGCGCGCGACCTGGTGATCGCACGATGATCGACGCGCTGGTTCCGGCCAGCGAGGTGCTGCTGACGAGCGGCGATCCAGCACGCGCGGCTGCAGCCGCTCGCGAGGGGGCCGAGCGGACCGCCAGCATGACTCGAGCGGGAGCCGGACGAGCCGCGTACCTCTCTGCCGAAGTGCTGACGGGGGTGCCGGATCCGGGAGCCATCGCGGTGGCCGTCGCCATGGAGACGCTCCGCGACGCGCTCGCAAAGTGACTCGTACGAATGAGCGCGACATTCGATAGAATGCCGCATGCTCGCCTGGCCTCGTCCGCTCCTGTTCATCGCTCCGCTCTCGCTCGGTTTGGCGCTGCTCGGCTCGGCCTGCACCGCCGAGCCCGCGCCGGCCGAGGGCGACACGCAGGCGGACGAAACCACCGGTGATGGTGACGGTGACAATGAGGACAGCACCGATACGGGCGATCCGGTCGAATGCTCGGAAGCACCCGGCCCGTGGGACATGGGATTCGCGATCGAGTCCCACGACACACCGAGCGGCGACCCCGAAGCGGGCCTGCACGCGCTCGTGCACGAGGACTACGTCCCCTGCGGAATCCCCTATGACCTGTTCATCGCCGCGGCGCAGCTGGTGCCCTCGCTGCAAGGCGAGAAGCTGCCGTGGCGCGACGGCAAGGCGGCCGAGCTGCCCTACGACTTCAACCTGGTGGTCTCGGCCGGCGGCACCGAGCTGGTCAGCAACAATTGTCTGAGCTGCCACGCCGGCTATCTCAACGGCGAGCTGGTCATCGGCCTCGGTCGCCACGACGCCGACTTCACCAACACGACCGGGATCGCCAGCATGCTGCCCACCCTCGATCCCGAGACCGACGCCGGCATGGAGCTCGCCAAATTCAAGGCGCGCACCCAGGTCGCGGCGCCCTACATTCAGACCTACACAATCGGCACCAACCCGGCCGACATCGTCGCGATCGTGCTCGCTGCCCACCGCGATCCCGACACGCTCGCCTGGTCGGACGAGCCGCTGATCGAGGTGAATCCGCAGATGATCCCGGTCGACACGCCGCCGTGGTGGCGGGTCGCGAAGAAGAACGGCCACTTCTACAATGGCATGTCGCGCGGCGATCACCGCGGGTCGATGATGTTCGCGTCCTCGCTCTGCACCGACGACATCGAGACCGCCGAGCAGATGGTCGATTACTTCGCGGACATCCGCGCCTACCTCGAGTCGATCGAGCCGCCGGCCTATCCGTGGGCGGTCGATCAGGAGCTCGCCGCGGAGGGTGAAGCGGTGTTCGAGTGCAATTGTGCCGGCTGCCACGGCACCTACTCGAGCGATCCCGACGCGGAGACCTACCCCAATCTGCTGCTGCCGCTCGAGCTCGTCGGCACCGATCCGGCGATGGCCGAGGCCGCCCACGACCCCGGCGTGAGCCCGACCGTCGAATGGTTCAATGCCTCGTGGTACGGGCAATTCGCTCAGCTGCTGCCCGATCAGCCATTCGTCGGATACACCGCGCCGCCGCTCGACGGCGTGTGGGCGACCGCCCCGTTCTTGCACAATGGCTCGGTGCCGAGCATCGAGCTGGTGCTCGACTCGAGCAAGCGGCCAACCTACTGGAAGCGGGCCAGCTACGACTCCACCGATTACGATCAGGCGCAGCTCGGCTGGGCTTTTGTCGAGGTCGACTACGGGCAGGACGACGCGCCTGCGAGCGAGCGCAAGCACATCTACGACACCACCATCTACGCGCACGACAACGGCGGCCACACCTTCGGCGATCACCTGACCGACGACGAGCGGGCCGCCGTGCTCGAGTACCTCAAGACGATTTAGCCGGGCGAGCCCCACGCCAATTGCTGGACTTCCGTGGAGCCCGGCGCTGCGCCGTCGAGACGGGCCCATAGGCCGGCGGGTCGCTGGCCGGGAACGACTCCCAACCGGCCTCGTCGACCTCATCCCAGGCCGAGGTTGAAAACCCCGGGGAGGGGGCGTCGGGTACGTGATGCGATCCACCCTTGGGGCGCGGCGGCTTGGGATTCATGCGTTGTCGATCAGCAAGAGCCATGCCGCCCATCGCCGCAGCTCGCGGCGCCTTGCGCCGAGCGCCCGTGGTGATACGCCGACTTCGTGTCCAACACCGCCTGGCCAGCGCTGCCACTCGCCGATTGGGAGCCGACCTACAAGACGCTGCACCGCTGGGCGCAGATGCTCGGCAAGCTGCGCATTCGCATGAGCGCGCCCATCAATCACTGGTGGCACAGCACGCTGCACTTTCAGGCCCGCGGGCTCACGACCACGCCGATGCCGATCGGCGATGCTCGCCAGCTCGAGATCACGTTGGACTTCGTCGACCATCAATTGCGCCTGCAGACCTCCGACGGCGAGACGCGCTCGCTCGCGCTCGAGCCTCGCAGCGTGGCGAGCTTCTACACGACGCTGTTCGCCGAGCTGCGCTCGCTCGGCGTCTCGACCTTCATCTGGCCGATGCCGGTCGAGATCCCCCACCCCGTTCGCTTCGATCACGATCACGAGAACGCCAGCTACGAGCCCGAGCAGGTCGGCCGCATGTGGACGATCCTGCGCAGCGTCCACGACGTATTCGCGCGCTCTCGATCGGAGTTCGTGGGCAAGTGCAGCCCCGTGCACTTCTTCTGGGGCGCGTTCGACTTGGCGTTGACGCGCTTCTCCGGCCGTCGCAACCCGAACCCGCCCAGCGATCCGATCATGCGCGAGGGCTACTCGCACGAGCTCATCAGCCACGGATTTTGGTTCGGCGGCGACTGGCCCAACGGCGCGCGCGTCGAGCAGCCGGCGTTCTACGCCTACGCCGTGCCGCAGCCCGAGGGCTTCGCCACGGCGAAGGTCCTGCCCGCGGCCGCTCGCTACGATCCGACCTTCAGCGAATTCCTGCTGCCCTACGACGCCATCCGCGAAGCCGCCGACCCAGCCGCCGAGCTGCTCGCGTTCATGCGCTCGACCTACGAGGCGGGCGCCGAGCTTGCGCGCTGGGATCGCGTCAACCTCGAGCGCGATTGACCGGCTCCGACGCCCCCGCGTATCGTCGCCGCCAAGCATGGCCTGGTGGTTGACCGTCTACTGCCGCAAGAGCGTCGCCGCGCTCGACCCTCAACAACTCGCCGACGGCCTGCGCGACCGCGATCCCGAGGCGCCCGCGGGCGTCGACTACGAGGCGCTGGCCGAGGAGTACGAGCTCGACGAAGACGACCTGAACGAGGCGCTCGAGCAGCTCTCGATCGTCGCCGTCAGCCGCGAGTCCCTCGACGTCGAGCTTCGCTACCGACGTGATCCCACGGCGCGACCGATCGTCGTGCACCTGTGGACCACCCCCGAGCGAGTCGCCGAGGAGCTCGAGGAGACCCACGACATCCGCGAGCCGCCCGACGGCGCGCTGCCGTACTTGTCCGCCTGTCGCGAGATCGTCGGCATCGAGCTCGGCTACAGCCAGCTCGAGGACATGGGCCTGGTGCTCGCGTGCGAGCTGGCCCGCTACCTCGCGCAGAAGGGCGACGGCATCTTCGTCGACGACAACAACGAGTGGTACGCCGTCGAGGATGGGGAATTCACGGATCCGTAGCGGGCGTGCGGCGCCCGTGCACGACCGTGTACACGGCCGGGATCAACACCAGTGTCAGCAGCGTCGAGGCAGCGAGCCCGCCCAGCACCACGCGGGCCATCGGTGCCTGGGCGTCGGCCCCCTCGCCGATCCCGAGCGCCAGCGGCAGCAGCCCGAGCACGGTCGTCAGCGTGGTCATCAAGATCGGCCGCAGCCGCCGACGCCCGGCCACACCCGCGGCCCGCAGGCTGTCGAGCCCCTCTTCGTCCTGCAGCCGCCGCGCCTGATCGACCAGCAGGATCGCGTTGTTGACCACGATCCCGCCGAGCATGATGCAGCCGATGTACGACTGCACATTGAGCGTGGTGTTGGTGGCCGCGAGGATCCCGAGCACGCCGATCGCCGCGACCGGGACCGACAGCATCACGATCAACGGATCGCGCAGCGACTCGTACTGCGCGGCCAGGACCATGTAGACCAGCAGCAACGCGAGCAGCAGCGAGACCAGCAGCTCGCCGAACGCCTCCTGCTGCTCCTCGAAGCTGCCGGCCACGCGGAAGTCATAGCCGGCCGGCCGCGGGATCTCGGCCAGCTCGCGCTCGGCGTCCGCGGCGATCGATCCGAGATCACGGCCCGCCACGTTCGCCGTGATCTTGATGAAGCGCTGCTGATCCCGGCGCTCGATCACCATCGGCCCGCGCCCGCTCTCGTCGCGGACCACGTTGCGCAGCGCCACGTCCTCGCCGGTCGGCGTGCGGATCGTGAGATCGAGGATCTCGTCGAGCGGCAGCCGCTCGGCGTCGGCGAGCTGGACCAGGATTCGATACGAGTAGCCGCGCTCGCGAAACTCCCCCGCCGGCGCCCCGGCGACCGCAGTCTCGAGCGCGACCGCGACGTCGCGCGGGCTCAACCCGAGGCTCGCCGCCTTGGCCCTGTCGACCTCGAGCGTGGCCTGCGGGACCCCTTCGTCGCGGCTGAGCTCGACGTCGGTCACCCCCGCGATCCCGGCCACGACCTCCGCCGCTCGCCGGGCGAGGCGATCGAGCGTCTCGATCTCGTAGCCGCGGATCTCGATCGTCAGCCCTTCGTCGGACCCGAGGATGCGCTCGAGCAAGAACTGCCCCTGGGGCGCGCGGGTGCGGATCTCGACGCCCGGGACCTTGCCACGCAGCTGCTCGCGCAACGCGTCGGCGATCTCCGTGTTCGAGCGCTCGCGCTGCGCCGCGGGGGTCAGCGTCAGCCGCAGCTCGCCGCGAAACGCCTCCTGCGGATCGCGGGCCGTGGCCGCCACGCTGACCACCGAGGACACCGTCTCCGGCACCTCCGGGTACACGTGCTGCTCGAGCATCCGCGTCTGCCGATCGATGAGATCGAGCCGGGTGCCGACCGGCATCTCGGCGGTGATCCGCACCTCGCCTTCATCGCTGGGCGGCAGAAACTCGGTGCCGATCGCCGGCAGCAGAAACAAGCTCGCGCCGAGCAGCGCCGCCGCGGTCACGATCGTCGCCACGCGATGCCGCAGCGCGCCCTCGAGCACGCCCGAGTACCGATCATCGAGCCGCGCGAACGCCCGCTCGGCCCGCGCCGCGAGGTTCGTCGTCCACCTCGGCCGCGCCTCACCCGGCTTGGCGGCCAGCAGCTTGGACGCGAGCATCGGCACCAGACTGAGCGAGACCAGCAGCGAGCAGGCCAGCGAGAACGAGACCACGATCGCCAGATCGCGGAACAGCACGCCCGAGACCCCGGCCACGAACACCAGCGGCAGGAAGATGACCAGCGTCGTGACCGTGCTCGCGACGATCGCCGAGCCCACCTCGGCCGTGCCGCGCACCGCCGCGGTCGTGATGTCCTCGCCCTCCTCGTCGCGCCGCCGAAAGATGTTCT
>DATLLB010000594.1:0-5669 GCA_035538075.1 Enhygromyxa sp. | reverse complement strand
GCTTCGGCACCGTACAGCCCCGCGAGTCGGCTCGCGGTCACCGTGTCGAGCGAGTGCGCGGCGGCGAGGCGCCCGGCGAGCTTCTCGAGGTCGCCATCGAAGTCGCCGCCCGGCAGCGGCGGCTCTTCGGCGGGCTCTGGGATCGGTCGGTCGATCCGCTCGGCCACGGTCTCGAGCACGCGCCGCGCCATGCCGCGGTAGCCGGTCAGCTTGCCGCCCGCGATCGAGAGCACGCCCAGCGGTCCAAACAACAGCTCGTCGCGGCGCGACAGCTCCGACGGGTTCTTCTTGGTCGGATCGGCGATCAACGGCCGCAGCCCGGCCCAGGCCCCGACCACGTCGGCGCGCCCGATCGGTCCACAGCTGAAGTAGCGGGCGATCGGCTCGAGCAAGTAGTCGACGTCCTCAGCCTCGATCTTCGGCCAGATCTCCGCGCCCGGCTCGTAGGTGGTGTCGGTGGTGCCGACGTACGCGACCTCGCCACGGCGCAGCGCGAAGATTCGCCGCTTGTCCTGCGTGTTGAGCACCAGCAGATTCCGGATCGGCAGCTTGCTCGCCGGGATCGAGATGTGGATGCCCTTGCTGAGGTGCAGAAACGGGGCGGCGCCGGGGTTCTCGAGCCGCTGCACGGCCTCGACCCAAGGACCCGCCGCGTTGACGATCACCCGCCCGCGGACGGTGAACGACTCGCCGCTGGTCGTGCAGCGTGCCTCGACGCCCATCGCTCGCTCGCCGCTGCGTAGCAGGCCGACGACCGGCGCGTGGTTCAAGACCTGCGCGCCGAACTGGGCGGCCGAGCGCACGTTGGCGAGCACCAGTCGGGCGTCGTCGGTCAGGTACTCGCGGTAGGCGAGCGCATGCGGGAACTGCTTGCGATCGATCGCAGGCTCCTGTTCGGCCAGCGTCGAGCCGCTCCACGCTCGATGCACGTCGCGGTCATCGACCGCGCCGAGCCGCTCGTAGGTGGTGACCGCCAGCCGCAAGCTGTAGAGGGCGGTGCGGCCGGCCATCGGCATCACCATCCAGCGCGGCTCGGACAGGTGCGGCGCGGCGCGATAGATCTCCTTGCGCTCGAGCGCGGTCTTGCGGACCAGGTTGACCTCGCCGCGCTCGAGGTAGCGCAGCCCGCCGTGGATCAGCTTGGACGAGCGGCTCGAGGTGCCCGAGGCGAAGTCGGCGGCTTCGAGCAGCGCGACCTTGAGCCCGCGCAGCGCCGCATCGCGGGCGAGCCCCGCTCCAGTGATGCCGCCGCCGATCACGACCAGATCGAACGACTCGCGGGCGAGCGTCTCGCGGACGGTCGCCCGTGCGTGGGTGGATAGCGTCGCCTCGCTCACGTGCCGAGCACCTCGGCCATCTGCGCCAGCAAGAACTCGTTCTCGGCCGGCAGCCCGATGGTCAGGCGGAAGTATGCGTCGTAGCTCTGCCCGTTGCCCGGCTCGAAGGTCTTGATGGCGATCCCGCGCTGCCCGAGCTTGGTCTTGAGCTCGGCGCCGCGGCGCCCGTCGGTGAAGCGACACAAGATGAAGTTGGCGACCGACGGGAACGACTGCACGCCGGTCAAGCGGGCGATGCCGGCGTAGAGCTGCTCGCGGGCGAGCCGGGTCTGCTCGCGCACGAACGGCAGGTGCTCCGGATCCTCGAGCGCCGCGATCGCGAGCTCCTCCTGCAGGGTCCCGAGCCGGTAGTCGGTCAGCTGCTTGTCGAGCTCGGCGACGAAGCTCTGCTTGGCCAGCAGGTAGCCGATGCGGATCGAGGCCAGCCCGTACGCGAACGAGAACGTGCGGCTGACCAGCAGATTGGGATAGCGCTGAACCAAGCTCGAGAAGTACGGGTGCTCGGCGTCGTCGACGTAATGCACGTAGGCCTCGTCGAGCCAGAAGCGCGCCTCGGGAAAGCGCTCGAGCAGCGGGATGATCTGCGCGCGCTCGACCAGCAAATTGCCGGTCGGGTTGTTGGGATTGACGATGTAGACGAGCCCCGGCCCTCGCTCGAGTCGCCGCTCGAGCCGGCTCACGTCGAAGCGAAAGTCGTCGCCCGGATCGAGCGGCAGCATGTCGACGTGCATGCCCCCTTCCGCGGCCTTCTTCGGCACCTTCGAGTAGGTGAAGCGCGGCGTGATGATCGGGAAGCCGTCGTGCTTGAGCAGGTGGCGAACCATCCGGCGCGGCGAGTCGAGCACGCGTTGCTTGAGCAGATACGGGATCGCCTGCTTGAGGATCGGGCCGGTCCCGTTGTGCAGGAACACGTTCTCGGGCGCGACCCCATCGACGCGAGCGATGGCCTCGCGCAGCGGCGCGTTGTCGGGCGTCGAGTAGTTGCGAAAATCGGTCCGCTCGGTGTAGCGCCGCAGCACGTCGAGGCAGCGCTGCGGGGCGTAGGTCCCGTCGTTGAGGCCGAGGTTGAGGGGCAGCGAGACCCCGGCGGGCGCGGTCGCACGTTGATTCATCGGGCTGGAGGTCCTGGTTCGGAGCCGTCGCTAGCGGCGGCTTGGCGCGGGCATGAAAGCACTTTGCAAGCCGCCGCTGAACCAAGGTCGCCGCGCCGTTGCGTGACCGGGGTAAAAGCCCGCGCAGCCGTGCCGTGTTCGGGTGCGCGCTCGCCCACAGGAGCCCGTGAAGCCCATTCACCGGCGCTCGGCCTCAACCCACGCGTCGGGTCCGGCCGTCGATGAGCGTCGCGCTCGCGAGTCGTCGCAGATCCTCGTGGTCATCCGCGCCGACGATCGCCGCGCTCGGCAGCGCGTGCCGCTCTCGTTGCTGGAGCGCGTCGATCGACGCCGCGGTGATCAGAGCGCCGGGCACGATCGCGGCCAACACGGGCGCGTGAAGGAATAGCAGCAATGGCACCAACAACAGGGCGAGGAAGCTGAGCCCCATCCGGCGCTCGGGAGCTCGTGAACGGCGATTTTGCTGCGGCATGGCGATGTGGCGTCCAAATGGCTCGTACGCCGCCTCATCGAGCGAGTTGCAGCACCGACGCGCGGCAACTCGAGTGTCCACCGGCAACTCGAAGTGTGCATATTTGCCATTCGACGATTCGATCGACAAACATCGGTTTGCAGGTAGATCGGTTAGGGGACCTCACCGTTGAGGCTTTTGCCATGCGTTCGCCTGCACCGAAACAAGCCGAATCCGAGTTCGACGATCTCCTCGGCCAGCTCGTGGATGAGCTGGCGATGACGCCGCCCAGCGAATCTGCTGTTGCGCTGGTGCCCGATCCGCCCTCCGAGGCCGAGGCTCGCGTCGATTCCACCCATCATCTGGCCGCCGAGGCCGCTGCCGCGGCGCGAGCCCGAGTGCAGCCCGCCACTCCGGCGACCAACAACAACATGGTGAAAATCGTCGGCATCATCGCCGGCTCGTTGACGGTGGTCGCCGTTGCTGCGCTGCTGACCTTCGCCAACCAGAGCGACGAGGCCGGCGACGAGGACAGCGTCGTGGCCGTCGACCAGGCCGAGCTCGATCGCATCGCCGAGCTCGCGCGCACGGAGCAGGCGGCGGTCGAGCAGGCGCAAGCCACTCGCATCGCCGCGGAGCTGGCGGAGATCAAGGCTCGCAAGCTGCAGAATGAGGCCGAGTGGCTCAACCAGAAGGCCAAGGCCGGCAGCAGCGAGTCCGAGGTCGCCAAGCCGAAGCCTCGCCCGCGCGTCAAGAAGCCGAAGCCCAAGCCCAAGCCGAAGCCCGGCGATTCGTTCGAAGATCTGTAGGCTTTCTTCACGCCCTCGAGTCGGACTGCCCGAGGGCTTGGCGGAGTGGGGGTGTCGCGGTAGACACCCCCGCTCATGCCTCGTGGTCGACGCAAACCGAATTGGACGCCCGAGCGCGGCGTGGTTGGAGCGCTCGATCGCCGCGCGCGGGCGGTGTTCGCCGCAGGTGAGGGCGGACGGCCGCGCGAGGCTCGAGTCGAAGGGGCGCTGCCCGGCGAGACCGTCGAGTTTCTCCGCTGCGATCGCGAGGGCCCACTCGACGCCGCGCGCACGCTCGAGGTGCTGCAGCCGGCCACCGATCGCGTGGCGCCACGCTGTCGTCATTACGGGGTCTGTGGCGGTTGCTCGCTGATGCACCTCGATCCCGCCGCTCAGATCGCGTGGAAAGAGTCGCTGCTGCTGGCCGATCTCGCTAGCCATGGGCTGAGCCCCGAGCGGATTCTCGAGCCGCTGCGCGCCGACGCGTGGCGCTACCGCAGGCGAGCGCGGCTCGGGGTCAAGTGGGTGCCGGGCAAGGGCAAGGTGGTGGTTGGTTTTCGCGAGAAAGATCGTCGCTTCATCGCCGATCTCTCGACGTGTGAGGTCCTCGCCGGTCCCGAACGCGGCCCGCTCGCGGAGCAACCCGGCCGATTGATCCCGCTGCTCTCGGAGCTGGTCGGCACGCTGAGCATCGCGGCCAAGCTGCCGCAGATCGAGGTCTCGGTCGGCGATGACGAGCTGGCGTTGGTGATGCGCACGCTCGAACCTCCGAGCGAGGCCGATCTCGAGCGGCTGCGCGAGTTTGCGAGCGAGCATCAGGTGCGCGTGTTCTTGCAGCCGGGCGGGCTCGACAGCGTCACGCCGCTCGAGCCCGAGCGCGGGCAGCTGCTGCACTTCTCGCTGCCGGCCTTCGAGGTCGAGCTGGGCTTTGCGCCGATCGACTTCGTGCAGGTCAACGCCGCGATCAATCGCGTGATGGTCGAGCGCGCGATCGAGCTGCTCGAGCTCGCGCCCGAGCACCGCACGCTCGACCTGTTCTGCGGGCTCGGCAATTTCACGCTGCCGCTCGCCCGCCGCTGCCAGTTCGTGCTCGGGGTCGAGGGTGACACCGGGCTGGTCGAGCGCGCTCGGCAGAACGCGAGCGCCAACGCGATCACCAACGCGAGCTTCGAGCGGCGCGACCTCTACGGCGATCTGGGCGAGCTCGATTGGCTCGCAGGCGGCTTCGATCGCGTGCTGCTCGATCCGCCGCGCTCGGGCGCGCAGGCGCTGGTCGAGCGCTTCGATCGCGTGGGCGCGTCGCGTCTCGTCTATGTGGCCTGCTCGCCCGAGAGCTTGGCTCGCGACGCGGGGATCCTCGTCCAGCGTCACGGCTATCGGCTGGAGGCCGCGGGGGTGATGGACATGTTCCCGCACACGGCCCACGTCGAGTCGATCGCCGTGTTCGTGCAGGGCTGAGGTCAATCAAGTCAGTCGAGGTCGACCGAGCGCGCGAGCGGCTTGGCCCACGCGCGGAGGGCCTCGATTGGCTCGGGCTCGCGGTCGGCCATGCGCGAGCGCTCGGCCAGCGCGGCCTCGAGCTCGGCCGCCGAGAGCGGGCGAGCGCGTGCGAAGCAGCGGAGCCGCGCGTCCTCGAGCGCCCGCTGGAGGTCGGCGCCAGAGCAGCCGTGCGCCGCGTGGGCGAGCTCGAGCAAGCGCTCGATCGGATCGGCCAGCGGCGCGCTCGATCGCGCGAGCAGCTTCGCGAGTAGTTGCGCGCGAGCTTCGGCGCGCGGGAGATCGATGAAGAACAACTCATCCAACCCGTGGCCGGATCGCCATGGCGAGGGGAGGGCGTCGGGGCGCGTCGCGGTGGCGACCGCGAACACGGCCGGAGCCTGCTGCGAGAGCCGACGAGCGAGCGCGTCGACGAGCTCGGCTCGCGGATCGTGCTCGTCGAACCAGAGCGCCACCGGGCCCACACGCGCGAGCGCAGCGAGGG
>DATLLB010000593.1:0-2862 GCA_035538075.1 Enhygromyxa sp. | reverse complement strand
GGCGCGCGTCTACACGGTCCACGACATGTTCCTGGCCAGCTACTTCACCTCGACCTACGTACGCCTGGCGCTGCGTAGCGAGGATCGGGCCAACGTCGCGATCGCGCTGAGCCTCGAGGGCGTGACCCGCAGCTACCTCGGGCAGCCGAGCAAGGCCGAGGAGCTACTCGACGCCGTCGAGCAGCCCGTCGGCGGCGTCGAAGATCCGTTCGCGCTCGGCTCGGTGGCCATGCATCGCGCCGTGCACCTCGGGCTCGAGGCCAACGACTGCGCCGCGTATCGCGACGAGGTCAGTCGTGCGCTCCGACAGCTCCGCAAGTCGAGCCGAGCCGAGCGTGGCGACGATCTCGGCGTCGCCCTGCGGGCGATCAACATCAGCCTTGGTCTGCTCATGCGCGGCATCGCTTCGACGCGCGCGGGCGACTATCGAGCGCTCGAGAGCCAGCTCCGCGAGTACCTCGACGACGCGCGTGCGCGCGACGATCGGACCGCCCTGCTCCACGCCTACGTGAGCCCCGACTTCGGCATGGCCCACATGATCCGCGGGCGCCCGGACATCTTGATCGAGACCATCCCGCAGGGCCTCGCGCTGATCGACGGCGGCGGCTTCAGCATGGGCCAGCTGTCGGCGCTGATCAGCCAGGTTCGCTGCGCGATCTATATGGGGCACCCGCAGCAGGCCGTGGCTGCGGTCGAGGCCGTGCGTGGGCCGATGCGTGCGTCGACGACCGTGCGCGCCCCCGATGCCCGAGCCGAGGCCGCGGTGGCCGAGGCCGCCGCGTTCGTGGCCATGCGCGCGAGCGTCGACGACGGCAAGACCCGCCGCATCGCCCACAAGCCGATCAAGTTCCTGCTCGCGTATCCGGGCGCCTACCACCGCGGTCGCGGCGAGGCCTTCCACGCGGCGATGCTGCGGCTCGACGGCGATCTCGAAGGCGCGAGGGCAGCGTTGACCGCTGCCCTCGCTAGCCTGGAGAGCTGCCGCGCCAACGGCTACGTCGCCGCCGTTCGACTCGCGCTCGCGACATTGACCGACGACAAGGATCTCGCCCGCGAGCATCGCACGGCGGGGCTCCGCTTCTTCCTCGACGCCGAGGTCAAGGAGCCGGAGCGCCTGGCCGAGATGCTCACGCCCGGCTTCGGCCTCGCCCACGGGGCATGAGCTCTCCACACGGTCGACGCCGGTCCCGCCCAGCGCTCGATCTCGCCAGCGCGACGCGGTCGCGCTATCGTGCGCCCGTGCGCTCGCTTGCGCGAACTCTGCTGCTCGCCTCGCTGCTCGCGTCCGGCTGCGCGAGCTCGGCCCGGCTGGTCGCGGCCGACGGCTCGCATCGACTGCTCGCCCGTGACGCGCAATCGGGCGTGACCGTGGTGCTGACGACCGAGAGCTGGTCCGGCGACTCGGCGTATGGCGAAGACCTCGCCATCTTCCATCTGCTCGTCGCCAACATGGGCACCGAGCCCGTGCTGCTGGCGCCCGGCGACTTCGAGCTGCGCGACGATCGAGGCTTTCACGTGGTGCTCTACGACGCGGGCGGGGCCTTTCAAGCAGTCCCGCCCGGCGCCGATCCGAACGCGTACGGCGACGAGCCCGTCCCTTACGATCCCGGCCGCGGCCGCAACTACGAGTCGGTGCGGACCGACGACGGCGAGCTCGGGCGCTTCGCACTCCCGTGGGGCGTGCTGCTACCCGGCACGCAGATGCGTGGCTACGTGTACTTCGAGGACGTCCGCGACAGCGCCAACGGTGCCACGCTGGTGTGGCACGCCCAGACGCCCGACCACCGCCCCGTCGCGGACTTTGGCTTCGAGCTCCACGTAGCCCGTCAGTAGGGCCAGTGATCAAGTGCCGGGCAGGATGCAGACGCCGACCGACTCGTAGTTGGGCGGAGCCGTGCCTTCCTCGAAGAACGCCGAGCACTCGGTCGCCGGGTCGGCACACTGTGGCGCCGTCAGATCGCAGTACGGCGTACAGCAAGCGCTGCCATTGCAGACCGGCAGCACCTCCGCGGTCGCGCACAGGTTGCCCGGCGCACAGTCGTTGATGAAGCCGCACGGCTCACCGCTGAGGATCTCGCCGGCGGTGAAGATGCACTGGAAGTTGTCGTTGGCCCAGAAGCAGCCGAGCCCGCTGCCGCAGTCTTGCGAGAGCGGATCGCAGGTCGTCACGCACAAGTTGATCGCTCCGTCGTTGGCGATCAGGCACGCGGTCTCGGGCCCACAAATTGGCTCGTTGGCGTTGCCCTCGCAGAACGAGGTGCACACGCCCTGCAGCTGGCCGTCGATGTCCATCACATCCCAGCAGTGCGAGTCGGCGCCGCAGCTGTCGGTGGCAATGGTGATCCCGTCGTAGCTGCAGGTGTCGCCGGGCTGTCCGTCGCCCGAGACCTCTACACACTTGTTCGAGTCCCACGGTCCACCGCCGATCGAGTACGGGACACACTTCTCTCCGGGCGGACAGTCCTGCATCCACGGATCGCAGGTGTGCTCCTCGACGTCGGGCACGAAGCTGAACGTCTCCGTGCCCTCGTCCTCATCCTCGGGATCGCCGATCTCCTCCTCGCCCGGGCCAGTCTCGGCCTCGAGATCACCTTCCTCACCGTCGTCGGCCAACGGGTCTTTGGGCCTTGCTGCACGCGCTCAGTCCCAGGGTCGTCATCACCAGCAGGCAGAACGGGATGGTTCGCTTCATCAGATTTCCTCCTCTATGAAACCAACATAGCTACCTAAAGCGTTAAATCAAAAATTAATTTCAAAAATATTTCATACAACGAAATCATTATGAATTTCGCTGTCAGAATACTTTGGCACGTGAAATTAAAGCATCGCAAACATCAGCTCACACAGCCATCAAAAATTCGC
>DATLLB010000592.1:0-16604 GCA_035538075.1 Enhygromyxa sp. | reverse complement strand
GTGGATCTTGAAGAGCAGCTCGCCGGCGGTGAACGCGATCCCGTCGTCGCACTTCAGGTCCAGGAGGAGGACCTCGCCGTCCTCGTCCTCGACGTCCTCTTCCTCGCCGTCCTCGTCGTCGCCCTCTTCTTCCTCCTCGCCCTCTTCCTCTTCTTCGTCGCCCTCTTCTTCGTCCTCGGACTCCTCGCCGTCCCCCTCTTCGGCGGCCATCTCCCCTGCCCCCGCGTCTTCGGCAACTTGCTCGCTCGCCGCGAGCTCGATCGCCATCGCCATCTCGGACAGCTCGGCGTCGACCACCTCTTCGAGGCTCTCCAGCGCAGCCACGACGTTCGCTACCTCGGACTCCGACTCCTCGACAGCGTCCTCGGACTCCGACTCGGACTCCGACTCCGCAGCCGCCTCGCCGCCGTCCTCGCGAGCGAACTGCAGCACCTCCTGCCCGAGCGCCTCGACCTCGTCCTCGGCCATGCGCTTGCGCAGAGTCGCCTTGGTGTCGTCCGAGAGCTCGCGGAACTCACGAAGATCCGGCAGGTCCCGCAGGCTCATCAGGTTGAAGAACTCCAAGAACTGGATCGTGGTCCCGTAGACCATCGGCCGGCCCGGCTCGTCCTTCTTGCCGACGATCTGGATCAGCTCGCGCTCGAGCAGCAGCTTGATCACCGCGCCGCTGTCGACCCCGCGAATGTGATCGACCTCGGGCCGCGTGACCGGCTGGCGATAAGCGATGACCGCGAGCGTCTCGAGCTGCGGACGACTGAGACGCACGGGCTTGGCCTGCAGCAGCCGCTGCACCCACGTCGAATTCTGCGGGTGGGTCTGCAGCACGAACCCGCCGGCCACCTGCGCGACCACGATCCCGCGCGTGTCGTTGGTTGCGATCAAGTGCTTGAGCGCGAGCTGGATCTGCCGCACCGACGGCTCCTCGAGCACCTTGCGGATCTGTTTGACGCGCAGCGGCTTGGGCGAGGCGAACAGCAGGCTCTCGACGATCGACACCAGGCGCGGTGAGGCCTCGCCCTCGACCTGGCTCAGATCGTCCTCGATGTCGATCGGCAGCGAGTCGATCAGCTTGACGCGCGAGCCGTCGTCGGCCGCTTCCTCGGGTGCCGCCGCGGGAGCTTCGGCCTCGGCTGCGTCCTCGCCTTCGGCCTGCCGCTCGGCGACCTCGGCCGGCGCCTCGTCGGACGCAGCCTCGCTCGGCTCCGCGTCGGCCGGCGGCTCGGCTGCTGCCTCGACCTGGGCCTCGACCTCGACCTCGGGTTGCGCCTCGGGCTCGGCCTGCTTGCCGCGGCGCCTGCTCTTGCGCTTCGGCGCTGGGGCTGGCGTTGGCGGTTCATCGCCCGCGCCGAGATCGGCGACGAGGTCCTCGATGCTGCGTTCGTCCTGAACCGGAAGATCGGCAACGGCCGTATCCGACTCGCTGCTGCGCGGACGCTCGCCCGGCTTGGGGGGCGCTTGCTTGCGAACTGGCTTCTTGGCCATGACTCACTCGGTCTCGCCCGGCTCGGGCGCAAACATCTTCACCGGCTCGGGGCCGGAATCTTCGCTCGGCTCGGGCTCCGGCTCCGCGACCGGCTCGGGCTCCGGCTCGTCTGCCTCGCTCTCGACCACCAGCTCCGCCTCGGCCGCAATCGCGCTCGCAGCCTCCAGCTCCGCCTCGGCCACCAGCTCCGCCTCGACCGCAACCTCGCTCGCAGCCTCCGGCTCCGCCTCGACCGCAACCTCGCTCGCAGCCGCAGCCGGCTCGTCCTCTTCGCCTTCCTCGCGGAAGACCGAGATGGCCTCGCTCATCTCCGCGACCTCGACGGTGCGCTCGAGCTCGAGCGTCTCGCTGCCCTGGGGCTGGTGGACGCCGAGCAGGCCGAGCTTCACCATCTCGAGCACCGACATCAGCGTGACGACCAGCATCTGCCGAAGCTCGCGCTCGCTCGACCACGTCTGCTCGAGGAACAGCGACTCGAACTCGATGCGCGGCCGGTCGCTCAGCAGCAGGCTCAGCTGCCGCATCCGCTGGCGGACCGTGACCGGCTCGATCACGACCTCGTGGTCCTCGCGGATCTTCGCGCGATCGAGCACGCGGTTGTAGGCCTCGGCCAGGCGGAACAAGGTCACCGGCGCGAGCCCGGGCTCGGGCAGGACCACGTCCGGGCTGCCGCCGCGCGGGAACACGTCGCGGCCGAACAGCGGCCGGTTGCCGAGCTCCTCGCTGGCGTCGCGGAAGCGCTCGTACTCAATCAGCCGCCGGATCAGCTCCTCGCGCGGATCGACGCCCTCTTCCTCGTCCTCGCTCTCCTCGTCCTCACCCGGGGTCGGCGGCAGCAGCTCGCGGCTCTTGAGGAACGCCAGCGTCGCCGCCATCAGCAGGTACTCGCCGGCGATCTCGATGTCGAGCGAGCGCGCGAAAGTGATGTACTCGATGTACTTCTCGGTGATGAACGCGATCGGGATGTCGAGGATGTCGAGCTCGTGGCGCCGCACCAAGTGCAGCAGCAGGTCGAGCGGACCCTCGAACATCTCCAGCGAGACCGCGTAGGTCGGGCGCGAGCGGACGCCGTCGGCGATCGAGTCGGTCGCCGGCCGCGACGGGCTTGTCCTGATGGCGGCCATTCGGCTGGCCGCCCCCGAGCCGGGCGGACCCGTCTCGGGACCCCCACCCGTCCGGTCGCCCTGTCGGGCTCCAGAGCTCTTCGAGCTCTCGATACTCATCCGGCCACCGCGACGAAGTACGCGCGCCCGACCACCGTGAACAGCGGATCGAACAACATGCCCAGGAAGCGCCCGCCGAGCACCACCAGGCCGAGCACGATCCACGGGCCGTACTGCAGCAGGAATTCGTCGATGTACTCGTAGCGCGCGGGCAACAGCGCGGCGAGGACCTTGCCGCCGTCGAGCGGATGCAGCGGCAGCAGGTTGAAGGCCAGCAGCAGCACGTTGAGCTGCAGCATGGTGATCAGCAGCATGTGCACGCCCTCGCTGATGCCCATCGTGCGGCCCATCAGCGCCGCGACGCCGAGCACCAGCAGGATCAACACGAAGTTGCCGAACGGCCCCGCCAGCGAGACCACCATCATCCCGCTGCGCATGCTGATCTTGCGCGTGTAGTTGCGTGGCTGGGTCTCGACCGGCCGCCCCCAGCCGAGCAGCGGGAAGTGCATCAGCGCGGCCATGATCGGCATGATCAAGGTCCCGACCGGATCGGCGTGGACGACCGGGTTGAGCGTCAGTCGCCCTTGCTGCTCGGGCGTCGAGTCACCCAGTCGATCGGCCGCGACCGCGTGGCAATACTCGTGCACCGCGATCGAGAGGATCAGACAGATCAGGTAGATCCCGACCGTCATCAGGGTCTCGCTCGAAAAATCGATGGCGACGAGTGCGGGCACGACGGCGCAGCCGGGCCCCGCGCATGCGGCGCGAAGCGGACCAGTTTGTTAGCAAGTCTGCCAGGCACCCCGCAAGGGGATCGCCCGATCACCCCCCAACCGGTCGGCGCTCTACGCCCGCGGATGATGGCGGTCATAGGCGTCGCGCACGTGGGCTTGGCTCAGGTGCGTGTAGACCTGCGTGGTCGAGATGTCGGCGTGGCCGAGCAGGGTCTGCACGGCCCGGAGGTCGGCGCCGCCTTCGATCAGGTGGGTCGCAAAGCTGTGCCGCAGCTTGTGCGGCGAGATGGCGCGGGTGATGCCGGCCGTGGTCGCGTGCTCGCGCAGCCGCTGAAACCAACCCTGGCGCGAGAGTCGACCGCCGCGGTGGTTGAGGAACACGTACGCGTTGCGTCGCGCGGCCCCGCGGGCCTTGTCGAGCAAGAGCGGACGCCCGGCCTCGAGGTACGCGAGCACGGCCACCAGCGCACAGTCGCCGAGCGGGACCATGCGCTGCTTGCTGCCCTTTCCGGTCAGGATCACCAAGCCCTGATCGAGGTGCAGCGCATCGGTCTCGAGGTCGCAGGCCTCGGACACGCGGCAGCCGGTCGCGTACATGAACTCGAGCAGCGCCGTGTCGCGCAGACCGAGCGGCGTGTCGACGCCGGGCGCGGCGAGCAGCGCCTCGATCTCGGCGCGGCTGAGCAGCTCGGGCAGCTTGGCGCCCGACTTCGGCATGCGGATGCCCTGCGTGGGGTCGACGTCGATCGAACCCTCGACCCGCAGCCAGCGAAACAGACCGCGCGCGGCCACCCAGCGGCGCGCCTGGCTGCGCGGCGAGAGCCCGCGCTTGGTCTGCTCCTGCAGAAAGCTCAACAACGCGGGCGGAGTGACCTCCGCCGTGGTCGTGATGCCCTCGCCTGCGAGGTGCTCGAGCAGCTGCAGCAGGTCGTTGGCGTAGGCCTCGAGCGTGTTGGGCGAGAGGTTGCGCTCGACCTTGAGGTGCTGGAGGTAGTCCTCTTTCGCGTCTTCGAGCTCGAGCGGACGGGCCACGATCGCACGCTAGCATGGGCGCTGCGGCGACCCGAAATACCGGCCGCGCTCAGCCCTTGCTCGCGGGCTTCTTGCTCGGCAGCCGCTGACCCGAGCCCTCGTAGCGCATGGTCACGGTGACCTTCGCTTCGTTGTTGGCGTCGTACTGCACCGGGATCATCAGCAGCACGCGATCGATGTGCAGCGCGCCGAGCCTCGCGTCGACTTGCGACTTCTTGTTGGGGATCGGATCGAAGCTGGGCTGCTTGCCCTGCTCCACTCGCGCTTGCCAGCTGGCGACCGTCTTGCCGGCCTGGGTTGCGGTGATGACCATCGACGAGTAGCCGAAGGTGCCGGGCACATCGGTGGTCGACAGCGTCAAATCGACGAGCTCGAACGGCAGCGGGCCCGGCCCGCGCATGTCGAACTGCCACTCGATCACGTCACCGCTGCTGAATGAGGCCACGTCTTTGCCGGCCTCCATCACGTCGCCTTCGAACTCGTACTTGACCTTCGCGGCCAAGCCTTTGTCCTTTGCGTCGCTCAGCACCATCTTCACGTTGCGATCGGCGAACGAGCGCATCCTCGGGTCGAGGTCGCGTTCACCCAGCGTGGCCTTCCGGCGCGGACCGTCGAGCTTGCCTTCGATGCGGGCACCGCTGTTGGCCATCTGCGCGGTCGATCCGTCCGGCGCAGCGATCACGTCCGACAGCTTCGGATCGCCGGTGCCAGGCACCATGTCTTCGCCCTCGTCCTGGCCGCCAACCTCATCGCCACCGCCGTCGCCACCGCCGTACGTGGTCACCACCGCCGCAGCCACGGTCCCCACGGCGATGATGCCCGCGGCCACCACTGCCCCTCCGGCTCCGATCAGGGCAGCCCCCACCGGATTGTCCGCGTGCGCAGGCGCAGGCCGACTCAGCAGCGCCACACCAACCGCCAACAGCCCTAGCGTTCCTACATGATTCAGTGGTTTTGACGACATCGATTCATTCTCACCTCGAGGGGGACCCGGCGACGGTCCCTCCTCGAAGTTGGTGCCTGCACCACTAGTCCAGGCTGAGGATCTCGCGGACGAGCGAGATGACCTGCTGCGCCTGGATGGGCTTGGTGATGTACGCGTTCGCGCCGAGGGCCAGCGCGCGCTGTCGATCTTCGGCGGCGCCCTCGGTCGTGATGATCACGATCGGGACGTCCTTGTAGTTGTCGTCCGCGCGGAGCCGCTTGACGAGCTTGAGGCCGTCGAGGATCGGCATGTTGATGTCGGTGATGATGATGTCGAACTTGGTGCCCGCGATGCGGCGCAGAGCGTCGACTCCGTCATCGGCCTCGACGACGTCGAGCTCGCGCACGCGCGAGAGCGCGAAGACGATCATCTTTCGCATCGGCGGGCTGTCTTCGACCACCAACGCGTTGAAACGGCGTTCTCCCGAAGTGCTCATGCTCCAACCAGATGTTCGATCGCCTGACGCTGTAGCGGGACGTCTTTGGTGTGGGCGCGGATCCAGGCGTTCTCGATGCCGATCCCGGCGTGCTCGGAGATCAAGCCCAGCAGCTGGTGATCATTGTCCGCGAATCCGTGCTTTTGTGCGAGGAAGGACTCGAGGCGAGCGACGCCGACGAGGCGGCTGCCGCTCACGAGCGGAAGGTTGATCAGCTCGGCGCTGATCTGGAACTCGGGATCGCCGTTCTTCCAGGGGCGCCCGAGCGCGACGATGGCGGCCTGCGCCGGGCCAGCCTCGTCGCCGGTCAGCGGGATCTCGGCGACCTCTTCGACCGCCCCACCCTCGCGCGCGACCGGGAACAGCACCTGGCGCTCCTCGTCGACCAGGAAAACGGTGAAGGCGCCCGCGCCGACGAAGTTCAGCAAGATCTCGGTGATGGTGCGCAGCACCTCGTCGAAGCTGGTCGCCGAGTGAAACTGCGATCCGGCCACGAACATCGAGGCCAGGTGATAGTGCTCCGACTCCAGCGAGTCGAGCCGCGAACGATAGCCGCCCGACTCCTGCTCGACGTTGCCGGCGATCCTGCGAATCTCGTCGCACTCGCGCTCGAGCGCGGAGATGCGGAGCATCAGCAGATCGACCATGTTGTCGCGCGTGACGGGCTTTGCCTCGGGGCCGGGCTGGGCTTTGGACTCGAGCTGCGAACGGAGCCGATCGTTCTCCGTGATCAGCTCCTTGACCAACATCTCGCCCTTCTCGAAGAACTCGCGCAGGAACTCGTCGGTCTTCCGTTGCAGGCTCTGCCTGGAATCGTCGGCGCTCACCGCCCGCACAGTATCACAGCGCGAGCCGTATCGAGGTGACGGGTGTCCAGTCCGCGCTCGGATTTGCTGCGCGCATGGGTCGACGTCGAGGTCGCGCGACCGCCCAGCCGACGCCGGTCGAGCGACCGCAACCCGAGCCGCGAGATCCAGCGAGCCGCGCGGCCGCGCGAGTTGCCGGGCGCGGGTGGGGCTAAACGCCACGCCCACGCAAACCCGGCTGGCCGGGCCGCACGAGGCCAACACTCTCACTCGCCCTCGGATTCAGGCGCCGGGCGCCGTGCAGAAAACTCGGCGCGACGTTTCTCGACGGCTTCGATGATCGCCTCGTGCAGGCGCTCGAGTGGCAGCGCTCGGTCGACAGCGCCGGCTTCGAGGGCCGAATGCGGCATCCCCGGCATGACCGCCGTGCGCGGGTCCTCGACCAGCACGTGGGCACCCAGCCGCCGTGCCGCGATCGCACCGTTGGTGCCGTCGGAGCCCATGCCCGTGAGGATCACGGCCACCAGGCGACGCTGGTACACCGACGAGAGCGCCTTGAGCATGTGGTCGGCCGACGGGGTCAGCGGTACCACACCGGCGCGTGTGGGCTGCGGATCGACGATGCGCACGATTCCGCCCCCGTTGGGTCCGGCCTCGATGTCGATGTTGCTCGAGCCCGGCACGATGTAGACGACTCCGCGTAGCAACGGCTGGCCCTCGGCGGCCTCGACCACGCGCAGATCGACCACCCGGTCGAGCCGCGCCGCGAAGGCCTTGGTGAAGCGCGCAGGCATGTGCTGGGCGATCACGATCGCGGCCGGGAGATTGGACGGCAGTCCGGCCAGCAGCTGCTGGATCGCCGGCGGTCCACCGGTGGACGAGCCGATGCCGACCACGACCGGCGCCGCCTCGCCGACCAGCGGCTGCTCGGCCTCGAGATCGTCGGTGCTGCCGCCCGCGCGAGCGCCTTGAGCCGCCAGCGAGTCGGCGCGCTGCTTGAGCCGCACCGCCTGGAGGCGACGCACCATCGAGATCTTGCCGGCGAGGTCGTCCTCGATGTTGCGGATGTCGGGGCTGATGTGGCGACGCGGCTTGGCGATGAAGTCGAGCGCGCCGAGCTCGAGCGCTCGAAACACGTTGTCGCGCTGGGCATAGCCGGAGATCACCACCACCGGGATCGGCTTGCGGCTCATCAACAAGCGCAGGAACGAGAAGCCGTCCATCTCCGGCATCTCGAGGTCGAGCGTGATCACGTCGGGATCGAGATCGAAGGCGAGCTTGAGCGCTTCCTTGCCGTTGGTCGCCCGTCCGACGACCTCGACGTTGTCCCGCGACTCGAGCATGCTCGTGATCGTCTGACGGTTGTAGGCCGAATCGTCGACGACCAGGACCCGCAGCGGGCGATTATCGTTCTTCGCGGTCATGGGTAGCTGACTAGTAGCTGGACGGTTGCGCGGCGGTGAGCGGCTTGCGGTAGACCAGATCTTTTTGCAGGTGCGCGAGGTCGAAGCGGGTGGTGACGTTGAGCAGCGACTCGGAGTGACCGAGCAGCAAGAATCCGCCCGGAGTCAGGCGATCGTAGAAGGCCTCGACGACGCGGTGGCGAGCCTCTTGCGAAAGATACATCAGGACGTTGCGGCAGAAGATCACGTCCTGCGGACCGAGCACACGAAAACGCTCGGTCGAGACCAAGTTGAGCTGGCCAAAAGAGCACATCGATCGGACGTCGTCGCGCACGGTCCAACGACCATTGGCCTCGACGAAGTACTTGCGACGCAGCAGCGGCGAGGTCGTGCGGAAGCTGTTCTCGCCGTACACCGCCGCACGTGCCGTGGCCAACACCTTGCGGCTGATGTCGGAGCCCATCACACGGATGTTCCAGCCCTTGAACAGGCCGCTCTCGAGCAGCAGCATCGCGATCGTATAGACCTCTTCGCCGGTCGAGCAACCGGCGCTCCACACCTGGATCCGACGCTGCCGCTCGAGCCGTTCGGCCAGCTGCGGCAGCAGCTCCTCGGAGAAGGCCTCGAGCTGGTACTGCTCGCGGAAGAAGTAGGTCTCGTGCGTGGTGATGCGCTCGATCAGCTCTTCCATCTCGCGCGGACCCGCGGGGTCGTAGCGGAGGTACTGATAGTAATCGAGGTAACTCGACAGCCCGAGCGCCTCGAGCCGCGGGCTCAAGCGCCGCTCCAAGAAGAACCCCGAGTTGATCGACAGCGTCACGCCGCAGTGCTCCTGAATTGCCTCGACCAGGAGTCGCGTCTCGTCGTCGTTCATCCGAACTCGCGCGCCCCCAAGCGCTGCGAAGAGTCGGTCGGTAGAGTTGGAACTGGCCACCAGCACTTATGCCTTCGAGAGTTCCTGGGACTGCGCGACCTCATGGAGGCGTTCGATAGCTTGCCCGAGGATCTGCCGAACCAGGGCGTCCTGTTCGAGCTTGCGTGCGCGTTCGAGCGGTTGCAGCGCGGTCACATCCCCGCGCTCCGACAACACTTCGGCCGCTGCCCAGCGCACATCCCATCGCTCATGGGAGAGCAGTCCTAGCAACGCCGCGGTCGCACGATGAGCCGAGTAGAGCCTCAGCGCCCGAGCCGCTGCCTTGACGACCTCGTGATCCTGCGACGCGCACAAGCTCATCAGCAGCGTGAGATCTTGATTCTGATTGGACTGCCCCAACCCGGCGATGGCGTGCACCACGACGTTAGTCGAGTTGTCGTCGAGGATGATCTCTCGCATGCGTGCGAGCGAGATCGGGTTGCCGATCGCGACCAGCGCCTGAACCGCCGCAGCGCGCACCAACGGCACCGGATCCGAGGTCGCAGCCAGCAGCGGATGCACGCTGTGGGTCGCGGCCAATTGCCCGAGGCTGCGGCATGCAGCGGCGCGCACCTGCGGATCTTCGTCGGCCAGCGCGAAGCAGAGCGCCGCGACGCCCTCGTGATCGCCGGGCACACTGCCGAGCGCGAGCGCAGCCGCGACCCGGACCCCGAGATCGCTGGACCCGAGCATCGAGACCAGCGGCGGCACGAACTCGAGCAGACCGAGGCGCCCGACCACGCGACAGAGGTTGCGAGCGAGCGCGCCCGCCTGCGGCCACGCGCCGCCGATCAACAAGAGCAGCTCGTCGTGACCACCTCCGCGGGCTGCAGCCAGCCGCGCGGCGACCTCGGCCAGCGCCTCGGCTGCATGCTCGCCGACCGGGCCCTCGCGTCCGCAGCTGCGGTAGAGCGGCGCCATGGCCGAGCGCCCACCGACCTTGCGCAGCGCGTCGCAAGCCGCCGCGGCGACGCTCTCGAGCGGATCCTCGAGGCCCTCGAGCAAGAGGTTGATCAAGCGCTGATCGACCTCGCCCGGGAGCGCGCCGATCAAGCGATACAGGGCCTCGCGCGACGCGACCTCGAGGCTGTCGAGCACCTCGACCAGCGCGTCGTTGGCCGCGCTGCCGAGCCGCTCGATCAACGCGAGCGCGCGCTCGTAGACCATCGGATCTTCCATGCGCGGGAGCACGGCCGCGACCGCGCCCGCATCGCGAGCGAGCCCGGCCAGCGCGATCGCGGCGATCGACACGTCGCGCTCGCGGTGACCGATCAGCTCGCGGACCTTGACCTTGGTCTCATCATCGATCGCCGCGACGCTGTCGTCGACGACGTGGGCGAGATCCTGATCGGCGAGCGCGACTCGGAGCCGAGCGAGGCCCTCGATCGCGGCCGCCCGAACGCCACGCATGTCGTCGGCCAGCAGCGGCAGCATCAGCGGCACCGCGTCCGCCGATCCGCTGACGCCGAGCAGCGCCGCCGCGCCCTTGCGCGTGACCGCGTGTTGCAGCAGCGGAGCGAGGCGCTCGACCGGCACCGCCGCGCTCGCAGCCCGCAGCGCGTCGAGGGCGTAGAGCTGGAGCATCTCCGACTCGTCGGCCAGCAGATCCTCGAGCGCAGCCACGGCCTTGGGCCCGCCGATCTCCCCGAGCGCCGCCGCAGCCGAGGCGCGCAGGTTCTCGTCGGCGTCGTTGTTGCGCAGGAACTTGGTGAGGATCGGGATCTCGGCCTCGCCCCCGATCTGCCCGATCATGTCGACCAACAAGCGGGTGCCCGAGCTGCGCACGTCGTCGACGTCGAGCCGCTGCAGCACCTTGGGCAGGCTCGCGCGACCGAGCTGGATCAGCACGTCCTGACAGGCCGCACGCGCGCTCACGCCACCGCCGGCCACGACCTTGGCCTCGCGCTCGCGGCCCTCGTAGATGGCGCTGTAGAGCGGATCGATCACGCCGTCGATCAGCGTGTCGATCAACGCCGCGAAGGTCGGTCCGTCGGGCTGCTCGGTCGCCAGCACCATCAGCACCTCCTCGACCGCCTGCTTGCGCTCGCGCCAGCCCTCGTCGCCGAAGCGACGAATGCAGTCCAGCAAGCGCGGCGGCAAGCCGGCGCTCCCGCGTCCAGTGACCTTGGTTCCTCCCTTGGATGGCTCCGAGCTCACGGTTCCTCTCCCCGGTTGTTGGCTTGGGCGGACCGCTGCTCGAGGCCCGCCACCAGCTCGCGAAATGCCTCGCCGATTGGATCGCCCGCCGGGCGCACGTCGTCGCGCGAGCGGACCTGCTCGAACAGCTCGCGGGCGCCGTCGAGATCGCGGCCGATGGCCGCCAGCGCCTCCTCGACGGTGCCGGCCTCGGTCACCCGATCGCCGTTGTAGAGCAGCAGGTCGGCGACGATCAGCGTGGCCAGACCCTTGGGGGTTTGGTCGCGCAGGTGATCGTCACCGCGCTCGCGCAGCGTGCCCAGCACCTCGCGCAAGGTCTCGCTCGGCAGCTCCGAGTCGCCGAGGCCCAGGTGCGCGCGCAGGCGGTTGGGCAGGTGATCGCCGAGGTGATGGATCTCGACGTAGTCGTCGGCGCCGTACAGTCGCTGCGGCTGCCGCTTGTAGCTGGTCCGCCGAAACACCGACGCGACCAGGATCACGACCTTGACCCCGGCTGCGCGCGCGGGTGCGGCCAGCTCGAAGCCCGGTGCACCCGGCAGCGCGACGTCGACGACCAGCGCATCCCAGCCGCCGTCGGCCAGCGCCCGCTCGACGCCGCGCGCGTTGGCGGCGATCTCGGCCTCGAACCCGTGCGCCTCGAGGATCCGCTGCGCCGCGCCTGCGATCACCGGCCCGCCATGGGCGAGCAGCACTCGCGGCCGCGGTCCGCCGGGTGGCCCCTGTCCGCCCAGCCCCTGTCCGCCGGGAGGCGTTGCTCGAGGTGCTTCGCTCATCAGCGCGACCTGTCGCCCTCGGCCGGGCGACGCTTCATCGTACGGGTGACGATCAGACCCTCGAGGTTGACCACGAACACCACGTCGCCCTCGACCTTGCAGACGCCGGAGAAGAAGTCGACGCCGTCCTCGCTGATCGCCGCGCTGAGCATCGACGGTGCGGGCCGGACCTCGTCGGCGTCGACCCGCAGCTCACCGAGCACCTTGTCGACCTTGAGCCCGACGATGCGGCCCTTGACGCTGACGATGATCAGCTTGTTGAACGGGATCGTGTCCTGGTCGACCGCGACGTTGAAGCGCTTGCGCAGATCGATGACCGGGATCACCACGCCGCGCAGGGTGATGACGCCCTCGATGATGTCGGGCGCGTGCGGGACCGGGCGGATCGGATAAGGGGTCGCCTGGATGACCTCCTTGATCCGCATGATGTCGATGCCGTACAGCCCGCCGCCGACATAGAAGCCGGCCAGCTTGAGCTGCTCCTGGCGCTTGGGCGCCTGCTCGTCGTCCCACGCGGTGCTCGCCCCTCGCGGGCTGTTGCCGATCGGCTCAGCCCGGGGCCCCGGGCGTGAAATTTCGCTCGTCACTGGGCCAACCGCTCCCTTCGGAACTTGGGCAGGAGAAAGTCGCGCTCGGCCAACACCGTGGCGAGATCGAGGATGATGATCAGCCGGCGGTTGTGCCGACCGAGGCCGCGGATGAAGTCGGCGCGCGTGCTGCCGATGCCGCCGGGCGTGCTCTCGGTGTCCTCCGGCGCGAGCGAGATGACCTCGAGCACGCGGTCGACCACGATGCCGTGCGGCTCGTCGTCATGGCGGACGATCAGCACGCGGGTCTCGCGAGTGCGCTCGACGTTGCCGAGGTTGAGCCGGCGCGAGAGGTCGATGACCGGCATCACCGAGCCGCGCATGTTGCCGATGCCGATCACGAACCCGCTGGTGCGCGGCACCGGGGTGGTCGGGAACGCGGTCGAGATCTCGATGATCTGCTCGATCGGCAGCGCGTAGATCTCGTTGCGGACCATGAAGGTCACGTAGCGGAGCAGGTCGCTCCGCATCTCGCGTTTGTAGCCGTGCTCGTAGTCGGCCTCGGTCGCGACCTGATCGCCGGTGACGGCGAGCAGCGCCTGCCACAGATCGGAGTCGTCAGTAGCCATCGCTCCAGCCTCCCTTCTCGCGGCTCTCGAGCGTCGAGAACCCGTGGGTACTCTCGCGCCCGCCGATCCCGGCGACCGCCGCCTCGACCCCGCCGACCGCCTCGCCAACCAGCGTGCCGACGTCGAGCAGCAGGACCGTGCGGTTGTCACCCAGCTCGGTCGCGCCGGCGATGCCGGGCACCTGCCGCAGGGCCTTGCCGATCGGCTTGATCACGACGTCTTGCTGGCCGAGCAGCTCGTCGACCACGAGCCCGACGCGGTGCTGCGCGAGCCCGACCACGACCACGTAGAGGCGATCGTAGAACATCCGGCGCTCAGCCTCGCGGCCGTCGGGCTCGAGCTCGAACACCCGCGAGAGGTGCACGAGCGGCAGCGTGCGCCCGCGGACCGTGACGACCTCGTGACCTTCGATGGTCTGGATCTCGTCGGCCTGGACCATGATCGACTCGAGCACCGAGTTGAGCGGAATGCAGAAGGTCTGGCCCGCGGTCTCGATCACCAGCGCCTGAATGATCGCCAGGGTGATCGGCAGCGTGACCCGGAACCGCGAGCCGCGGCCCGGCTCCGAGGCCACGTCGATCATGCCCGAGAGCTTGGCGATGTTGGTCTTGACCACGTCCATGCCGACCCCGCGACCCGAGGTCTGCGTGGCCGTCTGCTTGGTCGAGAAGCCGGGCGTGAAGATCAGGTTGATGGCCTGCGAGGGTCCGATGTCGGCCGCCTCCTCGCGGGTCAGGAAGCCCATCTGCACGGCCCGGTCGCGGATCCGTCGCCAGTCCATGCCGCGGCCGTCGTCGGTCAGCTCGATGACCACGCGGTTGCCCTTTTGGTAGGCGGCGATCGCCACCCGACCCGCGCGCGGCTTGCCGAGCGCGACGCGTTCGGCCGAGCTCTCGATGCCGTGATCGATCGCGTTGTTGATCATGTGCAGCAGCGGATCGCTGAGCTCCTCGACGATCAGCTTGTCGAGCTCGGTGTCGGCCCCGGAGATGACCAGCCGGACCTCCTTGTCGAGCTGCTGACCGAGCTTGCGCACGAACCGGGCCAGCTTGTCGAAGACCTGCTGGAGCGGGACCATGCGGATCTCGAGGATGCCCTGCTGGAGCAGCCCGAGCCGGCGGTTCATCACCCGCAGCTGATCTTGGAACTCGCGCAGGTGCTCGTTGGCGAGCTGGGCTCGCTGCATGCGTTCGACCGCGCCGCCGAGGTTGGCGTGCACGAGCGCGAGCTCGCCGACCAGGTTCATCAGCTGATCGAGCCGCCGCAGATCGACGCGGACCGTCTGGCTGAGGCTCTTGAGGCTGACCTGATCGTCGCCGCCTCCATCCCCGCCGTCGTCGCTGTCGTGCGCGCCGCCGTCTCGCCGCGAGCCGCCACCACCACCACCTGCCGCGGGCGTACGCGGGCTGGCAGGCGCTTGTGGGGCCGCGCTGGTGGTCGCAGACGGAGTCGCGGCGGGGCTCGGAGCGGGCGTCGCAGCCTTGGGCGCGGGCGGAGGGCTGAACGGCTCATCCTCGGGGAAGTCGTCGTCCTCGACCACCTCGACCTTGGGTGCGCGTCGTCGCGGCGGCGTGACCTCGGCCGGCTGCGGCGCGGGAGCCTGAGCCACCCCTCGAGCAGGAGGCGCGCTCGAGGCCCGCGACTTGGCCGTGATCACGATGCGCTCACCAGTCCCGAGCGCCTCGATGCTCACGCCCTCTTCACCGATGCCCTCGGCGATCTCGGCGATCCCCTGCTTGGAGCCGACGAGGATGTCGAGCTCGATGCGATCCTCGCTGGTCCCGGCCGCGCTCGGCAGGTAGGTGATGACCTCGCCGTGGCTCTTGAGCTTGCCCTTGAGCGCCTCGATCCCGACGTCGATCGCGAGCAGATCGAAGCCCGCGTGCACCCGGTAGATGCGTCGGCCGAGCCGCACGTTCTCGCGCAGGCGGTGCTCCTCGTACTCGGTCAGGACCCCGAGGATCGAGTCGTCGAGCCACGCGAGCGGATCGTCGGTCTCCGGCTCCTCGGTCGCCGAGAGCTTTGCGAGCCGGGCCAGGAACGGGCCGACCTCGACGTTGACGGCGATCTCGGGCGAGACCACGCCCTTCATCAGCTTGTTGAACAGCTCGATCGACTCGAACAGCAGGTTGAGCGCGCGCTCGTTGAGCGGCAGCTTGCCGAGCCGCAGCGCGTCGAGGGCGTTCTCGAGCTTGTGGCTGAGGTCGAGGATCTCGTTCACGCCCGACAGCGCCGACAGGCCCTTGAGCGTGTGGACCGAGCGGAACGCCCCGTTGAGCAGATCGGGATCGTACTCGTCGCCGTCCTTGACCTGGCCCTCGATCTCGAGCAGCTGGCGCGAGAACGTCTCGATGATCTCCTGCGCCTCGGAGATGAATTCGGAACTCTCACTCACGAGCTCGAACCTCCGGTCAGATCGGGACGCGGGGTCTCGATCGCGCTGTGGATCGCAGCGAGGAATTCTTCCGGGGTGAAAGGCTTGGCTACGAACGCGGACGCGCCGGCCGACATGGCTCGGTCACGGTCGACCGCAGACGCCTCACTGCTGATCACGATCAGCGGCGTGTTGGCGTGGCGAGGGGTCTGGCGCACGAATCGGGTGAGCTCGATCCCGCTGACGTCCGGCATGTTGATGTCGGTGACGATCAAGCCGAACAGGTCGCGGGGCAGCGCTCTGAGGGCGTCGAAGCCATTCCCAACCTCGTGAACTTCGTAGTCGCCTTCGGCCTCGAGGATCGAGCTGACGTAGTCACGCATCGCTCGTGAGTCCTCGACCAAAAGCACGTGGGTCGGCATTGCGGCAAAGTATAGGGCGAGCGGCGCCCGCCGTGGGAGATTGCGGGCGTCGGGACGCAGTTTCGTCGGCGTCCACAGGCGGGGCACTTCGCCTCGCCCGGCCGGTACCGGTTGCACTGGCGGTCAGTGGCGATCGCAAGGGCGGACAGTGTCAGGTGTACAGGCTCGGCCCACCGCGGGCGGCCTTCGGCGGGCCGCTTCGCACTCGGCGAAGTCGTGCGACCACGGCCTCGTCGGCGACCACCCACCAGCGTGGCTCTTCGCGCTCGACGGGCGCCTGCGATTGCAGCGCAGGCTCTTCCGGGTGCTCTGACGGCGCATCTTCGCGGTCTGCCCCCTCGCCGCTCGGTACCTCGATCGCTGCGGCTTCCTCGCGAGCGTGCGCGATCGAGGCTCGCTCGATCGCGCCCAGCAGCGAGTCGAACGCGAGCTCGACCAAGCCGCGATCGATCGGCCCGGTCGGCAGCGCGATCAGCACGGCATCCGACGCGAGTCCAGTAGCGATCTCTACACAGCGCGACCCCAGCCGCCGCGCGGCCGGCTCATCGAACTCGGCACGCGGTCCGAGCCCGACCAGCACCAGACGATCGATCGGCCAGCGCCGCTCGCCGATCGTCAGCAGCTGCTCGTTGGTCGCGCCGGTGAAGAAGCCCGAGCGCAGGATCGCCGAGAGCCGACCCGAGCCGCGCCAGTCGAGCAACCCCGCGAGCCCCAGCAGCGGGCGCTCGTCGCCGAACACCGGCACGATCCCCAGCTCGACCCGGGTG